>DASZPK010000001.1:0-4800 GCA_035550335.1 Chthoniobacteraceae bacterium
TTCAATGGCATCCTCCGTGGGCGCGGGAGCGTTTGCATCGACGCCATCCCACGGGCCGGTTTTGATATTGCTCACGGAAACGTTTGACGTGCGCGTTGCGTAAAAGGCGATGCCGGCGCCATCAGAGCCAAAATCCTTGTCCCCATTGAATACCTTGATCAGCGTGCCGTTGATGTATAGCGCGAGCGTTTTCAAATCCTTGTCGGAGCGCACAACGACATGCATCTTTGCGCCAACCCAGCCGGGGCCGAGCGTCACGGCTTGCCCGAGGGGACGGATCTTCAGCGGGAGCGCAGGCTGGAAACGCATGACCATGATTTGCGATACGTAATCGGGCGAAAAGACAAAACACAACTGGACTCCCGCGGCCCTTTTGCCGGCATACAAATTGACGCCGAAGACGCTTTTGTTGCGCGCCAGCAGGTCGAACGCGACCTCGGACTTTGCGGGCAGGCCGACATCGCGGCCAATGGAGCCATCGCCCGCGCCGGAAGGGGAGAAGACGCCGGCGTTCCAACTCCAGCATGCGGCGGCGCCGGTACCGAGCTGGGATTGCTCCCAGCCATCGAGTCCCGCGGGACCGGTGTAAACGGCGTCTCCGTTATACGTTGTAATACAAGCCACCGCTTCCCTGGGTATGCTGAGTTTCCCGGCATACCATGTTTCCAGGACGAGCGTCTTTCCGTCGAGCGACTGGAGGACGCCGGGGAGTTCGTCGCCGTCGGCCAACCGCACGAGCACGGTGGGTTGCGCCGCGCCTGCGGGAAGCGCGGCGGTGCCGGGAATCACGCGCGCGATCTCCGACAGCTTGAAAACCTGGGCTTCGCCTGCCGCGGATTTCCAATGCACGCCTGCGGCGTCCAGCCCCACAAGCGAACCCGTCACGGGACCGCCCGCCGCCAGGTCAATCATGCCAACGGGCGGCGTTACGGGCGCGGACGCGTCCTGCCCGCGCGCCAGACCAGGAAACGCAACGGCAACGGAGCAACCCATGAAAATCGAGAGGGCCGTTTTCAAGGTTGGGTTGGACGGGCAGGCTCGCCTTTCGCCGGGTCGGATTGAATTTCCACCCCCTGCTCCGCATCGCCTGCTTGTGCATCATCATTCGCGGGCACGGCGGACTCCGGCGGCGGCGGGCGGTCGGGCTGGAAGTCGAGGCTTTCAAAGACCGCGGTCGAAAAAACCGCCTTGCCGAAATCGGGGCTGGTGGCAGTAGCCTGTTTTTCATCCCATGAGTCGATCTGCATCCGCGCGCTTCCGCCGCCGGTAAAACAAGCGCGCACATCCCCCGCGCTTTTTTCGGGTTTGGCGTCGCCACCTCCCGCGAAATCGATGCGATCGATGTGCTCAAGCGCGATCGTGAGGTCGGCATACGCGCTGGTGATGATGATTTTTCCGCCGGCGATGGACTTGAGCGCGCCGGAGACCTGGTCCTTGTTTTCCATGAGGATGCTGTCCTCCTTCACCGCGACGCCGGCATGCTTCGGGTCCTCGATCTTTCCGTCCCATGTGCTCAAGCGGATGTTGCGGACTTTCACCGGCGTGCTGTCTTCGTTGGAAAATCCCATGTAGGTCCCCTTGCCCGCAAAATCCGTGTCGGTCCATTGCTTTGCCATTTTCCCATCGAGGAAAAGCCAGAGGGACTTGCGGTCCTTGTCTACCCGGATTTCCACGTGCAGCCATCCATCCTTGAACATGGCGGGGTTGACGGGCACGCCCTCATCGCCATTGGGCAGATTCTGGACGTTGTTGTTGGCGTTGCGCTGGAAGTCGATGGAATCGGAACCGATGCCGATCACGTAGCAGTCGGAGAGGTCTTCATCCGGATCCGCCGGGGCTGCTGCGTAAATGGCGGCTGTGACGCCGCTGCCATTTTGGACGGCGACATCAAACTCGATCTTCGATTTGGCGGGGAGTTTCATGTCGCGCCGGATGCTGCCGCCGTTGTTGGAAACCAGCACGCCATCGCTGACCGCCCATCCGGGTTTGTCGTTATCGTCGGACGTGACTTTCCATTCCTTGATGCCGGAAGGCCCTTGATAAAGTATGCCGGGCGCCTGGCGGGACTCGACGGATGCCACGATGCGGCGCGCGAAGTTGAGCCGGCCGGCATACCAGGTATCGACCACAAGGGTTTTGTCGTCGAGCGAAACGACGACGCCGGGAAATTCGTCGCCGTTGGCGAGGCGCACCATTTGCGTGGCACGGGCGGCATCGGCGGGCATTTTGCGGGGGCCGAACTGCGCCTGCAAAAGCGCCGAATTGTGGAAAACGATCGGGGCGGTGGCGGCGGGGCTCGCCCAGCGGGCAGTGGATTTGTCGCAACCGAGGAACGAGCCGTGCAGCACATCCTTGTTGGCGAAGACCAGCACATCGTTGGAGCCCGGGGTGTCGCCTCCCCGCGAGGGGGCAGCGAATGCCAGCGCGCACAACAGCAGGCTGGCGGTCAGCGTTTTCATCGGAACTGTGTCCGGGTTTCGCGCGCGGGGTCGGGGGTTAGTTCGAATCCATTTCCTCGTCGTCAAGAGGGGCCGTGTCGTCGCCTCCCTCGTCGGCGGCGGGTTGGGAGCCGAGGTTGAACAACAGGCGCTGGAACGCGTCGGGTGAGAAAGTCACCGTGCCGAAATTCGGGCTGCTCGCGATGACATGCTTGTCGTCCCACGATTGCAATTCCATGGTCACGCTGCCGCGGTCGGCGAAATAGGCGCGCACGTCGTTTGCGTTTTTCTTGGGCTGGTCGGCGCCGACGCTCGACATGTCGATCTGCTCGATGCGGTCGAGCGGGATGGTGAGGTCGGCATAGGACGAGGCGAAAACCGCCTTGCCATCGGCGATGCTCTTGAGCTTGCCGGAAACGCGGTCGCTGTTGGCCATCTTGATGCTGTCCTCCTTCTGCTTGCCGGCATCGGCTGCCGCTTCATCGGGTTTGCCGTCCCATGTGGTGACCTTGATGTTGCTGACCTTCGCGTACATCCCCTGCTGCGAGGAAAAAATCATCTTCGTGCCGGAGCCGGCGAATTCGCCCGGGTCGGTCCATTGCTTGAGGAGGTTGCCATTCACGTAGAGCCAGATGGTTTTGGTGGCCTTGTTCACCTTGATGTCGAAATGGAGTTTGTCGCTGCGCATCATCGCGCCGCGGAGCATCACGGGCTGCTGCTCGCCGATCATGCTCATGCCGTTGCGCGAATAGCGCTGGAGGTAAACGTAATTGTTATTGATCTGGAACATGTAGCAGTTGCCGATGTTCTCGACCTGGTCGCAATAAATGCAAACGCTCAGCTGGTTCTGGCCGCGCGAGAGGAGGTCGAACGAGATGCTCGAGGCGTCGGGCAATTTCATGTCGCGCCCGATGGTGCCGTAGCTGGTGGCGATGAGCGCGCCGTCGCGGTAGCTCCAGCTCTTGGCGCGGTTGCCGTTGTTGCCGAGGGTCCAGCCTTCCATGCCGGTGGGGCCCTCGTAGAGCGTGCCGGCGCCGCCCTTGAGCGGGGTGATGCCTTTCACCATCGAGCGGGGAATGGTGATCTTGCCCGCATACCAGGTGTCGAGGATGAGCGACTTGTCGTCCAGCGTCACGAGCGTGCCGGGGAGGACGTCGCCATTGGTGAGCGCGATGGCCTGGTTGGGCGACGGGGTGTTGGCCGGCGGCTTGTGGGAATCGAGTTTTACTTCGGTGACAT
This sequence comes from Chthoniobacteraceae bacterium, assembly GCA_035550335.1. Lineage (GTDB taxonomy): Bacteria > Verrucomicrobiota > Verrucomicrobiia > Chthoniobacterales > Chthoniobacteraceae > DASZPK01. Next base: position 3,678 of record DASZPK010000001.1, read on the forward strand.
TCCCTGTCTGGAACACGATCGGGTCCTTCGACTCGACGCTCTTCCAGTGAACGCCGTCCTTGTCGAACGAGAGGAACGCGCCGTGCAGCGTGTCCTTGTTGGAAAACCGCAACAGGTCGGGCGTGGCCGGCTTGTCCGGCGTGGATGTGTCGCCGGGTTTCGGCGGCGTGGTCGGGTTTGTGGGAGCGGTGCTGTCCTGCGGGGAATCATCGAGGATGATGCCTGCGCGGGCGGGGCCCATACCGAGGTCGAGGGCGAGGAGCACGCAGCAGAGATAAACGGGTTTGATGTGGAATCTAGCGTTCATAGATGGGTAGCAGGCGGTAGTTCAAGGCAAGGGAAAGCAGGGATGCCGCCGTTGAAAACGTGGGGCCGAGCTGACCCGCCCAACTGCCGTCGTCGGTTTGCGTGTGTACCAGAAGTTTTACATTCTCGGCATTCCACGGATTGAAAACCGCCGGGCCGGCTCGGAACATCGCCTGGGAACTATAGTAGAGGTAATATTCGTGGTAGGGCCCCTGGTCGCCGCCGCCATCGCCGCCGGCTTTCAGGAAGCCGTAGGCGCTCTTGCAGGGGGCGCCTTTGTCCTGCTTGGCCAGCGAGAAACAGAGTGCGCCGATCGAGGTGCGCACCGAGTTCGGGCCGCCGGGGCCGGTGTATCCGATGCCGCCATCGGGCGTCTGGCAGCTCGCGAAAAACTTCAGGCCCTTGTTGATTGCGTCCTCGGGCACGCCGATGCCGGCGTTACGCGCCGCGAAGAGCGCCACCATCTGCGCGCCGCTCACGGTGGTGTCGGCGTCGGGGCTCTCCGGCGAGTAACGCCATGCGCCGTTCGGGTTGTGCGCCTGCGAGGTGAGGATCAGGTCCACGGCCTTTTGCAACGCCGGGCCGACCCGCGGGTCCTGCACCTGGCCGTAGCACTCCGCAAGGGCGAGCGTGGAGAAGCCGTGGTTATACATTGTGCTGCCAATGTAACCGGTGTCCGGGTTTTGCTTGCTGAGGATGTATTCGAGGCAGCGATGGATGGTGGTGTGGTAGGGGCCGGTGTTCGGATCCTCCCCGTGGGCGAGCATGCTGAGCATGCTGAGCGCCACCACCGCCGGCTCGGTGCCGTACTGGCTCG
>DASZPK010000002.1:0-4851 GCA_035550335.1 Chthoniobacteraceae bacterium
AGCCCGGGCACGGCGCTGATCGCCGCGTATTCGGAAGTGGTCGCCCGCTGGAGCCAGGGGCGCCGCTTCATGCTCAGCCTGCCGATTTTCGACCGCGCCCCGGTGCACCCGCGGATCAACGAAGTGGCCGGGCATTTCACCTCGCTCTCGCTGCTGGAGGTCGATCTCTCGCAGGCGGGGACGTTTGCGGATGCCTCGCGCGCAATCCAGCGGCAATTGTGGAACGACCTCGACCACCGCGCTTACAACGGCGTGCTTTTCGCCCGCGACCTCGCGCGCAAGCGCGGCAACGCTTTCCGCAACGCGCCCATCGTGACCGCCAACATCATGCTCGACGAGGGATTCCAATCCGTGATCCCCGGCCGCCTCGAATTTGCCATCACGCAAACACCGCAGGTGCTTGTGGACCAGATGGCTGCTGTTTCAAACGGCGGGCTCTCGGTCTGGTGGGATGCGGTCGCGGAGTTGTTCCCGGCGGGTATGCTCGATGAAATGTTCGCGGCGTTTCGCGATCTTGTCAGGCGGCTTGCAACGGACGAAGCCGTGTGGACCGCCGATACGTCGCTCGTGCAAACCGCGCCCGGGCTCCTTGAGAATGAAACGTGCGCGGAGTCCGGCGAACTGCTCCATACGCTTTTTGTAAAACAACTCGCCGCGCGCCGCGACGAGCCCGCTGTCATCGCGCCCGTGCGCACATTGACCTACGGGGAATTGCACCGGCGCGCGATGCGCATCGCGCAAGTTCTCCGCGAATCCGGCGTGCAACCGGGCACACTCGTTGCCGTCGTTATGAAAAAGGGCTGGGAGCAGGTCGTCGCCGCGCTCGGCATTTTGTATTCCCGAGCGGCTTACATGCCGGTGGAAGCCGGGCTTCCCTCGCCGCGCATCCGGCAGTTGCTGGGCAATTGCGATGTGAAAGTCGCGCTTACCCAATCCGACGCGGATCTGGCAATCGAATGGCCTGGAAATGTGCGCCGCATTTGTGTGGATGGAGAAGGGGAATTGGATGCCGATTTCGAAGTGCCGCGGCAAACTCGGGATGATCTCGCCTACGTGATCCATACCTCGGGCTCGACCGGTTTCCCCAAGGGCGTGATGATCGATCATCGCGGAGCGGTGAACACCATTCTCGACGTGAACAGCCGCTACCACGTCGGCCCCGGCGACCGAGTGTTTGCCCTCTCATCGCTCAGCTTCGACCTTTCCGTTTACGATGTTTTCGGCGCGCTCGCAGCGGGCGGGGCGATTGTCTTTCCATCGGCGGACGACGCATTCGACCCGGCCCATTGGGCGGATCTCATCGCGCGCCACGGCGTGACGATTTGGAATTCCGTGCCCGCGCTGATGAAAATACTCACGGATTACGCGGAGCAGCATCCCGGCACCGATGCCGGCAAGCTGCGCCTCGTCTTGCTCAGTGGCGATTGGATTCCGCTCACGCTGCCGGCGCAGATCCACGCGTTTGCGCCGGGTGCGGAAATCATCAGCATGGGCGGCGCGACCGAGGCATCGATCTGGTCGATTCTGTTTCCTGTGCGCGAAGTCGATCCCGCGTGGAAGAGCATCCCGTACGGCCGCGCGATGACCAACCAGACATTCCGCGTGCTCGACAAGGCGCTGGAGGATTGTCCCGCGTGGGTCACGGGCGATTTGTACATCGGCGGCATCGGCCTCGCGAAGGGCTATTGGAACGACCCGGTGAAAACCGCCGCGAGTTTCATCACGCACCCGCGCACCGGCGAACGCCTTTACCGCACCGGGGACCTTGGGCGGTTCCTCCCCGACGGCAACATCGAGTTCCTCGGCCGCCAGGATTTCCAGGTGAAAATCCAGGGCCTCCGCATCGAACTCGAGGAAATCGAAACCGTGCTGCTCCAGCATCCCGCGATCAGCGCGGCAGTGGTCGCCGCGCGCGGCGAACGCGACGGCCCCAAACGCCTCATCGCGTGGTTCGTTTCCAAAAACGGCGCGCCTTCGCAGCAGGAACTGCGCGATTTCCTTCTCGCAAAGCTGCCCGATTACATGGTGCCGCTCGCTTTTGTGGCGCTCGATTCGCTGCCGCTCACGGCGAATGGAAAAGTCGACCGCTCCGTGTTGCCGGAACCTGATTTTTCGAAAATCAACGGGCCTTCCGATTCCATTCCCCCGCGCACGCCGCTGGAGGAGAAAATCGCCGACATTTGGAAACAGACGTTGCACATCGAACAAATCGGCGTCCATGACGATTTCATCGCGCTCGGGGGCGATTCGCTGCGCGGCTTGCGCCTGGTGAACCAGTTGCGCGAGTTGCTCGGCGAACCGGTTTCCCCCGTGATCATTTTTGAGGCTCCCACCATAGCGGCACTCGCCGAAAGACTCGAAAAAACTTATCCCAACAAGACCGCCCGGTTGTGCGGACATTCCCCCGATGACGCACCCACGGAACCTGAAATTCCAGGCACCCACCCACGGCTCGCCTCCATTCCCGTCGCTTCACGGGAAATGAGGCGGGTCAAACGCTCGGCCTTGCACGGATGAATATTGTAAAATCAGACCAATACGAAACGGAAAACCAAGCGGCTTTCCCGGATGCCTCGCAGGGAGAGGTGGTGGTGTTCCCGGCCTCGTTTGCCCAGCGCCGCTTTTGGTTCCTCGACCGCCTCATGCCCGGCGGGTGGGCGTTCAATCTCCCCGCCGCGTACCGCATCAGGGGCGCGCTGGATATCCCCGCGCTGGAAAAGACCTTTTCGGAAATCGTGTGCCGGCATGAAATCCTGCGCACCACGTTCAAGGAGATCAATGGCGAGCCTTCGCAAATCATCTCCGATCCACAGCCAGTACGCCTGCCGGTGATCGACCTGCGCGTGCTTGAGCCCGCGCAGCGCGAGGCGCGGGTGCAGAGCCATATCGAAAGTGAATTCGGCGTGGCATTCAATCTCTCCACCGGTCCGCTGATGACCATCACCCTGCTGAAGACCGGCGACGATGAGCACGTGCTCATCAAGAACATGCACCACATCATCACCGATTTGTGGTCGGAGGAGATTTTCCTCGCGGAGTGGGTTTCCCTGTATCAGTCGTTTTCGCAAAACAAACCCGCGTCCCTCGATCCGCTGCCCATCCAATATGCCGATTTCAGCGAATGGCAGCGGCAATCGCTGCAAGGCGAGGTCGTCGAGCGCGAGGCCGCGTATTGGAGGAAAAAGTTGGGCGGGGGGATCGAGCCGCTTTCCCTGCCCACGGACCATGTGCGCGGTGCGGATACAAACCTCTCCGGCGCGGTGGTGAAATTCAGCATTCAGCGGCAAACCGCCGACGCGCTGAGGATTTTGAGCCGACGGGAGGGGACAACATTGTTTGTCACCCTTTTGGCAGCATTCAAAATATTGCTCTACCGTTACACCGGCCACACGGACATGGCGGTGAGCACGCCGATTACGAACCGCAATCGCGCCGAACTTGAAAAGCTGATCGGGTTTTTCCTCAACACGTTGGTTTTGCGGACGGACCTCGGGGGCGGCCCTGGGTTTCTCGAGGTGCTGGCCCGGGTCCGCGAAACGACGCTCGGCGCATTTGAGCACCAGAATTTGCCGTTTGAAGTTGTCGTGGAAAAATTGCAGCCCGCGCGCGACCTGACGCAGCATCCCTTCTCCCAGGCGATGTTCATCATGCTGCCCGAGATGAAAAGCGTGTGGAAAGCCGGCGGCACCACCGTCGAGGCAATGGAGGTGGGGCGCAATTCCATGGAGCAGGATATCATTTTGTCGCTCTACGACAAGGGCGACGCCATCGAGGGGCTGTTTACATATAGTGTTGCTTTGTTTGACAGGCAGACCATCGAACACATGGCGAGGCATTTCCAGGTTTTGGTCGAAAGCATCGCCGCCAACCCGGCTTGCCCGATTGATGACTTGCAAATCATCGACGATGCCGAACGAGCGCAACTCCTCGTCAACTGGAACGATACGGCGGCCCCTTGTTCGTTGACCCCGGTGCCCGGGCTGATTGCCGCCCAGTGCGCGCGCACGCCCGCGGCGACGGCCATCGAGTTTGCGGGCCGCAAGATGAGTTATGCGGAATTGCTCGACCGTTCGCAGAGGCTCGCCGCGCACTTGCAAAAACTGGGCGCGCGTCCCGGGCAACTGGTCGGCGTTTGCGTGGGGCGTTCGCCCGAGATGATCGTCTCCGTGCTCGGCATTTTGATGACCGGCGCCGCGTATGTGCCGCTCGACCCGCAATTTCCCTCCGCGCGCCTCGGGCAGATGATCGCCGACGCGGCGCCCCTGATTATTGTCACACAGCGTAATACGGAAGCCGCCCTCCCGGAAAACAGCGCGCAGCGGGTTCATATTGAAAACGAACTCTCCCTGGCGCCTGAATTCCGCGCGCCGGAAATTTCACCGGAAAGCATCGCCTACGTGCTTTTCACATCCGGTTCCACCGGGCGTCCGAAGGGAGTCGAGGTGCCGCACCGGGCCCTCACGAACCTGCTGGAATCGATGCTGAAAACGCCCGGCTTGTCTTCGGCCGACACGCTGCTCGCCGTGACCACGCTCTCCTTCGACATCGCGGGCCTGGAAATATTTCTCCCCCTCATCTGCGGCGCGAAGGTGCTGCTTGCGAGCCGCGAGAATGCGCAGGATCCCCGCGCGCTCGCTGCAATGATCGCCAAGTCGAACGTCAGCGTCATGCAGGCCACGCCCGCCACGTGGCGCGGTATGCTGGCCGCGGGCTGGGAGGGCTCGCAAAAGTTGAAAATCCTCTGCGGCGGGGAGGCGATGACACGCGATCTTGCCTCTGCGTTGCTCACCCGCTGCTCTTCGCTTTGGAATGTGTACGGCCCCACCGAAACCACAATCTGGTCCACGGTGG
>DASZPK010000003.1:0-6465 GCA_035550335.1 Chthoniobacteraceae bacterium
AACCTCGAGAAGGCCCAGCAAAACGTCACCAAGCAAATCGACAACGATTTAAACAAAGTGAGCGAACAGCTCATCAACGACAAAACCCAGACCTCCTCGAAATCGGTCATCAAGCTTGCCGAAAACGCAAAGAACGGAACGCCCGGAAGTCCCTCCAATACCGGCGCAATACCCGGGACGAAATCGCTGGATGAAGCGCTGGCAAACTCCGGCGGCGGGCTCCAGAACGGCGACCAGATCGGCCTCCCCGGCGGGGCGCTTTTTGAATTCGACAGTTCCGATCTCCTGCCCGATGCCGCCAGCAAGCTGGGGCAGCTCGCCGAGAGCCTCAAGCTGGTGCAAAAGCATCACCCACAGGCTTTCTTCATGATCAAGGGCTACGCCGATTCCATCGGGGCGAACACCAATCCGCAATACAACATCGATCTCAGCCAGAAGCGCGCCGATGCCGTGAAAAACCTGCTTCAAATCGCCGGCGTGGATGCATCGAAACTCAAATCGGTCGGCTACGGCAGCACGGAATTCATCGATCCCCCCACGTACGATCCCGCCAAGCAGGCGCTAGAGCCGGACAACCGGCGCGTGATCATCGTCATCTCGTTCCCGCACTAAAGGAAAAGCGGCGCCTTGATCGAATCGAAGACCGAAATCACCAGCGCCGCGGTCGCCCTTCACTACGACGAGCTGGATAATTTCTACCGGGAGATCTGGGGCGAGCATGTCCACCACGGCCTGTGGCTCACCGGACGCGAAAGCGCCGAGCGCGCCGCGGTGCAACTGGCCGAACTCGTCGCGCGGGAAGCCGGCATCGAAAAAGGGTCGCGCGTGTGCGATGTGGGCTGCGGATATGGCGCGACTGCGCGTCTGTTCGCCCGCGATGATGGCGCGGAGGTCACCGCGCTCACCGTTTCGCCCGCGCAGCATGAGTTCGCGTGCGCCAAGGAACCGGGTTCCGGCAATCCCCTCTACGTGCTTGGCGACTGGCTGAAAAATGAACTCCCAGCGGAGAGCTTCGACGCGGTGATCGCCATCGAAAGCTCCGAGCACATGGGGGATAAACCGGCGTTCTTCGCCCAGGCAGCACGCGTGCTGCGCCACGGTGGGCGTTGTGTAGTGACTGCATGGCTCGCGCGCGAAAACGCATCCGCCCTCGAAAACCGCCTCATTCTCGAACCCGTCTGCCGCGAGGGGCGCATGGCGAGCATGGGCACGGCGTCCGATTACCAAGGGATGTTTGAGGCCGCCGGCTTCCGCTTCGGGGAATTCCGCGACCTCACCCGCCAGGTGAAAAACACATGGCCGGTCTGCGCGTGGCGCTTTTTCATCGGCCTATGCCGCAACCCCGCCTACGCGCGCTTCCTTTTCAACCGGCACAAGAGCAACCGCATCTTCGCGCTCACGATGTTCCGTATCTGGCTCGCCTACAACACCGGCACGATGCGCTACGGCATTTTCACGGCGGACAAGCCGGCGTGAAAGCGCGGGACGCGTTTACTTTGCCTTGAGTCCGTCACGAAACGCGATGGATTCCAATTCGACGCGAACGGCATCCGCGATTGGAATCACCGGGCGCGCCTCAAAAATGAACGCCGGGAGCATGGAGCAAAATTTGTGGACGAGCGTGGGATCATCGCAATCCAGCATCATGTATCCGCCCCAGTCCCCCACGCGAATCACGAACAGCTCGATCTTGAAATTGGCGGGCGCCTTCCATTGGGTGAAAACCTCGAGGATGCGCTTTTGCGCATTCTCGTATTCGATGGGGGAGCCTTGCGGGCGCTCGGACCAGGTGAGCATGTATTTCATGGGTGTTCCAATCTGGTTCTATTTGTCCTTCGGCGGCGGATCGAAAGTTGTCTTGTTCGCGAGGCCGGTCGGGCTCGTAAACTCCGAAACCATCTGCCCACCGACGTAGACTCTGATCCATAAGCCCTGCAGCATCCCTTTTGACTGCTCGCCGGCATAATCCGCGTAATTATAGGTGACATTCGTCAGAACGACGCCATCGGTGCTGAATGTCACCTCATCATTATTCTTGAGGAGCTTGATGGAAAGGGTTCCCGGCTGCCGTTTGAAATTCGTGGTTCCCGTCGGCTCAAAATCCCCCACGGCTTCCTGCTTGCTGAAAATCACGTATTTGATCTCCATGTTGGCGACATCCTTGAAGGACAGGTTCCGCATCGTCACGTTGTAAAACCACTTCTGCGTCTTCGTGGTTCGCTCGTCATTGGCGCCGGTCGCCCCGGCGTCATGTTTTTGCTGAACCGTGAAATCGAAGCTGTAATCACCGGCGTGCGCCACTGTGAGTGTTGAGGCAAGAATCACTCCTGCCACCATCAAACGGAGGGAAGTATTCATGACCGCCGTGGTACTCCAGCGCGGAACGCAAGTCAAGCTTTGTTAAACAAGCGAATACGCTCCGTGCAGCTTCGCCGGCCTGAGAGGATCAAATTTTATGCGCGAAAAAAATTGCAAAAGCGTATTGACAAGGCGCACAAAAATTTGTCATTGCTTCAGCTATTGCTACTGAGTCTCAGTTTCAACAATGACGACCATCATGAAAACCAATACACTATCAAATATTCGTATCTCTCTCATCATCATAGCATTGCTTATACTTCTCTGCTCCATCGGACGCGCGGACGACAGTTCCAAGAATAGCGCCGACACCCAAGACACCCGCTATGGTCCCTTCAACCTCTTTGACCACCGCAGCGGCTATGGACAGGGTGTTTTCCCGGAGCCGTTCCTCGTGGATGACTCCGATCTGGAGGTGAATGAATTCCGTCTCGATTGGTTGCACACCAACGCGAGCAGCCAGCACACCGATCTTTTCACCGCGGAAATCGAGAAGGGGTTCGGCCTCCTGACATTGGAAATCGAGGTTCCCTTCGAGCGCGACGCGGGCCCCGGTGGCAAAACCATGGGGTTTGATAACATCGACTTCGGCGCACGCGTCCCATTCTACCAATACGTCTCGCGCAGTGGATTTATCGACAGTACCTTCGGCGTGGGCATTGAAGTAGGCGTGCCAACGAATTCGCCAGTGAGCAAAAATACCGAAGCGGTTCCCAAGGTTTTCAATGACCTCCGGCTCGGCAACCACTTCACCCTACAATCCATTTTCGGCTTCTCGCAACTCTACGGCAGCGGCGATGACGGGGGCATCCAGACATTTGAATATGGCTTTGTCTTCGGCTACACCATCGACCACAAGGAACTTCCCCTCCCCCACGTGCAGCAGCTCATCCCCGTTTTCGAAGTGGACGGCGCCCGGCAACTCAACAAAGACGGCGCGGGCAGCGATAGCATCCTCGGCAATGCGGCGCTCCGCTTCAACCTCGACGCCATCGGCCCCGTGCAGCCCAGGCTCGGCTTCGGTGTCGTATTTCCAATGGACAATGGCGCGCGCGAAGACGTCCATTGGGGCCTTTACACCAGTCTCGTGTTTGAATACTAACCCGCCCATGAACGACAACGCCTGCCGCGATGATGGAATGAACCGCAGGAAATTTCTTGCGCTGGCCACCGCCGTCGTCACGGCAGGCTGCTCCGGGGTGACGACAACATCCGGGCCGTCGCGCGTCATCGATGCCGGTCCAGCGGAAGCTTTCGCTACCGACGGTGTTTACGACAAATTCCGCAACCTGGGATTTTTCCTCATCCGCAAGGAGGGAAAACTCTCGGCCCTTTCGGCGATCTGCACGCACAGGAAATGCACGCTCGATGCGGAGACTGACCGCTCGTTTTATTGTCATTGCCACGGCTCGACGTTCGACCCTGCGGGCAAAGTCACCGCCGGCCCCGCGACGCGTAATCTCCCGGCGCTGGAAACCGCGATTGACGCCCGGGGACACCTGATGGTCACCGTGCCTGCATAGAGCGGTAATGGCGCACCTCGAATTCCGGACGCTCCAGCAGCACGGCCTCGAACCGGAACATCTCCTCGAACGGCGGGAAGAACGCGTCACCCTCGACCTCGCGTTTTACGAGCGTTAAATAGAGGTCGGTGCAGAGCGGCAGCGCCTGCGCATAGATTTGCGCGCCGCCGCAGATGAAGATTTCGCGGCCATCGGCGATGGAAACCTCATCGAGGCCCGCGGCCACGCGCACGCCCTCGTGCGAGAATTGCGAGCGGCTCAGCACGATGGTCTCGCGCCCCGGCAGCGGACGCCCGATGGATTCGAAGGTCTTGCGCCCCATCACGAGCACCTGCCCCATGGTGCGCTGCTTGAACCACTTGAAATCCTCGGGCAGGTGCCACGGGATCGCGTCGCCGCGCCCGATAACGCGGTTCTCGGACATGGCGGCGATGGCTTTGAAGGTGCTCATACGAAGCACGACCTCCAAAAGCATGTCATCCTGAGCGAAGCGCCAGCGAAGTCGAAGGACCTCCCATTCACAAGCAGAAGATCAAATTCCAAACCGAGCGGGCGTTTCCAGCGCGAAGTAGATCGCATGACCAAATTCGACAATCGATATTCCAGACGAGAGGTCCTTCGACTCCGCTGCGCTTCGCTCAGGATGACATTTGCGACGCGCGACGTGGCAAACACGTTCATACCGCGATCGGCGCCTTGATTCCCGGATGCGGGTCGTAGCCGAGCAGCTCGAAGTCCTCGTATTTGAAATCGTGGATGTTTTTCACCGCGGGGTTGAGCTTCATCACGGGGAGCGGACGCGGTTCGCGCGAGAGCTGGAGGCGGGCTTGTTCGAGATGGTTGCTGTAAAGATGGAGGTCGCCGAAGGTGTGGACGAAATCGCCCGGCTTGAGCCCGCACACCTGCGCGACCATCATCGTGAGGAGGGCGTAGCTGGCGATGTTGAACGGCACGCCGAGGAAGAGGTCGGCGCTGCGCTGGTAGAGCTGGCACGAGAGCTCACCATCTTGTACGAAGAACTGGAAGAGCAGATGGCAGGGCGGGAGCGCCATTTTGGGAATGTCGCCCACGTTCCATGCGCTCACGATGTGCCGGCGGGAGTCGGGGTTTTTCTGGATTTGCGCGATGACGTTGTCGATCTGGTTGATGCTCTGGCCGTCCGCGGTGCGCCAATGCGTCCATTGCGCGCCATAGACGGGGCCAAGATCACCGTCCTCGCGGGCCCACTCGTCCCAGATGGTCACGCCGTGCTCCTGGAGCCATTTTACATTCGTGTCGCCGCGCAGGAACCAGAGCAGTTCGTAGATGATCGATTTGGTGTGTACCTTCTTCGTGGTGAGCAGCGGGAAATTCTCCCGCAGGTTGAACCGCGCCTGCGCGCCGAAAACCGCATACGTCCCAGTGCCCGTGCGGTCGCCCTTGAATTTGCCGTGGTCGAGGACGAGGCGGAGGAGTTGGTGGTATTCGAGCATGAAATAAAATAGAACATGGCATGCGCGGCAGTCACGAGTTTTAAGTTTTAAGTGTTAAGTTTTAAGAAAAAGCGGGCTCGTGCGGGTGTCTCTCTTAAAACTTCACACTTAAAACTCCGTCGCTTTCCCCTTTTGCCAAAGCCCGATTCCATGTTATCCGTTGTTTACATGGAACCGCAGGCCATCCAGTTCATGAAGGACACGCAAAGCGAGCGCGACCACCGGCGCATCGCGATCGACCGCGTGGGGGTGAAAAACCTGCGCTACCCGATGCAGATCCGCGACAAGGCGCGCACGACCCAGAGCACCATCGCGAACGTCACGCTCACGGTCGACCTACCCCACCAATACAAGGGGACGCATATGAGCCGGTTCATCGAGGTGCTGAATGAGCACGGCCCGGTTTTGCACGTCGACAACATCCGCGACATCCTGAAAAAGCTCCTCAAGAAGCTCGATTCGCAGCAAGCGCATGCGGATTTTGAATTTCCGTTTTTTCTGGAAAAAAAAGCGCCCATCACTGGCTCCGTTGGGCTTATGGATTACAATATCAAGTTCAGCGCCACCCTGAACAAGGACGAGTTCGATTTCGTCCTCACGGTCATTGTGCCGGTCACCACCGTCTGCCCCTGCTCGAAGGCGATCAGCGATTACGGCGCCCATAACCAGCGCGGGCAGGTCACGTATGCCGTGCGGTTCAAGAAGCCGATCTGGATCGAGGACCTCATCGTGCTCGTGGAAGCCAGCGCAAGTTCCGAGCTCTACAGCCTGCTCAAGCGGCCCGATGAAAAAGCGGTCACCGAGCGCGCTTACGACAACCCGGTCTTCGTCGAGGACCTCGTGCGCAACGTCGCGCTCCGCTCCAATCAGGAGCCGAACATCACCTGGTATCGCGTCGAGGCGGAAAACTTCGAATCGATCCATAACCACAACGCCTACGCGTTTGTCGAAAAAGGCTGACGCGTGTCCACAAATTCCTGCGCCATACGTCAAATGCAAGCGGTAGGGGCTGACCCCGCCCAGGCGGGGGCAGCCCGAGGTGCGAAATATAACGCGCTCTTTCCGCGCGGCGGTCGGCCCGGAGGTCCGACCCTACCGGTCAATAGCGGAAT
>DASZPK010000004.1:0-3786 GCA_035550335.1 Chthoniobacteraceae bacterium
CGTCAGTCCCGGGCTCGGGTTGCGACGCGGCTTTTTCGGCGTAGATCATCACGCCTTTCAGCGCGTCGGCGGCGCGCTCGAGCTGCGTGTCGTGGAAATTCGGGTCGAGCTTTTCGGTCTCGCCGGTCTGTTCCTCGCGCCGCTGCAGGAGCAACTGACGCTCTTGCTCGGGGGTGAACGTGGCGCGGATGTTCGGAGTGACACCGTGCTCGTGGATGACGTAATGGCTCGGCGTGTAATACCGCGCGGTGGTGAGCCGCAGCGCGGAGCCGTCGGGGAGCTGGATCACGCTCTGCACGGAGCCTTTGCCGAAGGAGGTCTCGCCCACGAGCACGGCGCGGTTGAGGTCCTTGAGCGCGCCGGCCACGATCTCGGCGCCGCTGGCGCTGCTGCCGTTGATCAAAATCGCGAGCGGGTATTTGCGCTGCTTCGCCTTGCGCGAGGGATCGGAGCCGTCCTCGGTGAAATAGGAATGCTTCTGCGACTCGGCGCGCCCCTCGGTGGAGACGACGAGCGTGTGCGCCGGCAGGAATTGCGCGCAGACATCCACGGCGCTATTGAGCAGGCCGCCGGGATTGTAGCGCAAATCGATCACGAGCGCCTGCATCCCCTTCCCCTCAAGTTCGTCGAGTTTTTTCACGAGCTCGTCGGCGGTCGGTTTGTTAAACTGTGTGATACGGAGGTAACCGATCTTGAAATCCCCCGTGAGCGCCGGGTCGAGGATTTTCGCGTCTTTCACGGACTCGATCTTGATGATCTCGCGCGTGAGCGTGTAGTCCTTCAGCTCCTTCGTGGCGGGACGGTAAATCGTGAGCGTGATTTTCTCGCCGGCCTCGCCGTGCAGCAGCCGCAGCGAATCGGAGAGGTCCATGTGCTCGGTGCTGGTGCCGTTGATCTTGAGGATCTGGTCATTCGGCATGAGGCCGGCCTTGTGCGCGGGCGTGCCTTCCACGGGGGAGATGATCGTAAGGTAGCCGTCCTTGAGCGTGACATTCATCCCGAGGCCGCCGAACTCGCTGTTCGTGTCGTCCTGCATGTCCTTGAAATCCTCCGGCGGCATGAACTGGCTGTGCGGGTCGAGGCTGTCGAGCATCCCGCGCATCGCGGCGTAGGTGAGGTCGCGATAGCCCACCTTTTTGTCGTCCACATAATCCTGGCGGATCAATTGGAGCACGCGGGTGAAGACCTGGACATTGGCGTAGGCGGAATCCTGGTCATCCGTCGAGAGCGCCGAGGAGGAATCGAGCGCCCAAATGCCGAGCCCGGCGAAAACGAGGGAGAGAATCGCCCCGGAGAAGAACATGCGCTTTTTCATGTGGGGAAAACCATATCAGTAAACCGCGAAGAACGCAAAGGGCGCGAAGATACCGCTATGCTGCATGCAATTTTCTTTGCGTCCTTCGCGCGCTTTGCGGTTTAAATCCCTCGTTACTCCTCGTTACCAGGCTCCAGCCTGGTAACGCGATTGTCTGCGAAGCTCTGCTTCGATCAGGGAGCGGCAAACATAGCGGCGCGCCATTATGAAGCTGGAGCTTCTGGGACAAGTGCGTTCCCAAGCTGGAGCTTTGGAACGAGGGGCGCGTACGCCCCGAAAAACTTTGAACCTTGAACCTGCGACCTACGCCGCGTCCTTGTCCTGCTTCTTGCGGATGATCGGCGGCTTTTTGCCTTCGACGGCGGCGCGGTTCAGCGTCACGTCGGCAATATCGTCGCGGCTGGGGACATCGTACATCACGTCGAGCATAATGCGCTCGAGCATGGAACGCAGGGCGCGGGCACCGGTCCCCTTTGACACGGCCTGCGAGGCGAGCGAGCGCAGGGCGTCCTTCGTGATGGTGAGGTTCACCCCTTCCATCGCGAGGAGCTTGGTGTATTGCTTCACCATGGCGTTCTTGGTGTCGGTCAAAATCTGGACGAGCTCGTCCTCGGTGAGGGCGTCGAGCGCGCTTACCACGGGGAGGCGGCCAATGAATTCGGGGATCATGCCGAAGGAAAGCAGGTCCTCGGGCTCGGTATGCTTGATGCCCTCCTTGAGGGTCAATTCCTCCTCGTTGCGCGTGTGGGCGCCGAAGCCGAGCGTCTTGTTGCCGAGGCGCTTCTGCACGATCTTGTCGAGGCCGACGAATGCGCCGCCGCAGATGAACAAAATTTTGTCGGTGTTGATCTGGATGTATTCCTGGTGCGGGTGCTTGCGTCCGCCCTGCGGGGGGACGTTGCACGTGCTCCCCTCGAGGATTTTCAGGAGCGCCTGCTGCACGCCTTCGCCGCTCACGTCGCGCGTGATGGAGACGTTGTCGGTCTTGCGCCCGATCTTGTCGATTTCGTCGATATAGACGATGCCGATCTCGGCCCGTTTCACGTCGTAATCAGCATTCTGCAAAAGGCGGAGGATGATGTTCTCGACATCCTCGCCCACGTAACCGGCCTCGGTGAGCGTGGTGGCATCGGCGATGCAAAACGGCACATCGATGATGCGCGCGAGCGTTTTTGCCAGCAGGGTCTTGCCCGAGCCGGTGGGGCCGATGAGGAGGATGTTGCTCTTCTCGATCTCGACATCCGCATACGAATCCATGGCAGCCACGTTGCCCGAGTGCTGCATGATCCGCTTGTAATGGTTGTGGACGGCGACCGAGAGGGTCTTTTTCGCCTGGTCCTGCCCGATGACGTATTGGTCGAGCTTCTGCCGGATTTCCATCGGCTTCGGCACTTGGAGCGTGGAGGACTGGCGGCGGGCGTCCTCGTTGAGTTCCTTGTCGAGGATGCCTTTGCAGACGTTGATGCAGCTATCGCAAATATAAACTCCCGGCCCTGCGATGAGTTTTCTCACTTCTGCGTGGCTTTTGCCGCAGAACGAACACATCGTCAGGTTGGAAGCACGGGCCATAAGGGTGGATTATGTCTGAATTTTCTCTTCGGGTAAAGCAGCTTTTACCTCGCCCGGGATTTCCTTGCGGGATTTGACCACCTCGTCCACCAAGCCGTAGTTCTTGGCTTCAATGGCGCTCATATAGTAGTCGCGATCAGAGTCGAGGCTGATTTGCTCCTCGGATTTCCCAGTGTGGTTTGCCAGGATTTTGATGAGGCGCTTCTTCAATTTGTACATGTACTCGACCGTGCGCTCAACGTCACTCGCCGTGCCTTGTGCTCCGCCTGAAACCTGGTGAATCATGATGTCGGAGTTAGGTAAAGCATATCTCTTGCCCTTTGTCCCCGCAGCGAGCAAAACAGCCCCCATGCTGGCGGCCATACCGAGGCAATAGGTGTTCACGTCGCAGGTCATGAACTGCATCGTATCGTAAATCGCGAGGCCGGCGGTCACCGAGCCACCCGGGGAATTGATGTAGATGTTGATGTCCTTTTTGCCGTCGTCCATCTGCAAAAAGAGGAGCTGGGCGATGACCGCGTTCGCCACGTGGTCGTCGATGGCGGTGCCGATGAAGACAATGCGGTCCTTCAGGAGGCGCGAGTAAATGTCGTACCCGACTTCCCCGTGCGACGTCCTTTCAATGACCTGCGGGATGGGGTAATAGGCGGATTTCACGTTGTCGGATGGGTTGGTGTTAAACATATTTCAAATGCTACCTGTTGGCTATGAATTGCTTTGCACGCTAACATCGGAGGCAAGGAAATCAAGCACCTTGCCCCGGAGGAGCTCGTCGTTGATCTCCTCGAGGACACCGCTGCGGTCGCCGATTTCCTTGAGGAGCTTTTCGCGGGTCTCCCCGCGCTGCATCGCGATCAGGTCGAGGCGGCGGTTGAATTCCTCCTTGGTGACCTTGATCCCCT
>DASZPK010000005.1:0-2101 GCA_035550335.1 Chthoniobacteraceae bacterium
CTTGAACAAACCCCAGTACTCAAACCCCTGGCCAATCATGAAAATCCCGCCGAGCACGATGGTCCCCGCGAGCCAGTAAATCATCCCCTTGCGGTTGCCGCCGCGCAACGCCACCTCCGAGCGCCACAGCGTGAAGCTGCTCGCAAAAAGGCAGAGGCTGAAGATGCCCGTCTTGACGAGATTGAGGTTATGCAACGCATCCGGCCCCGCCTGTTTCCCCGCGTTGTAGTAAAGATACGAGAGGATCAAAATGAGGAAGAAAGCCGCTTCCGAAACGATGAACATCCACACCCCCGTTTTGCCTTTGCCAGGCGGTTGGATGACATCCGCGCCTCCCACCACCGGGTCGGGGCGGTCCGGGTTGGCGAAGTCCCACAGCGGACGGCGGCTGTGGATCGGCGGCAGGTCGTCGAAATTCTCGTGAGGCGGCGGCGACGTGGTGGCCCACTCGAGCGTCCATGCGTTCCACGGGTTGTCCCCCGCCGTTTTCCCGCGAAGCAGCGTCATCACGATGTTTAACACCAGCAGCAGCGAGGCCACCGTCATGATCACCGCGCCGATCGTCGAGACCATGTTCATCCACCCCCAGCCCGGCAGGTCGGGGTAGGTGTAGACGCGGCGCGGCATCCCCGCAAAGCCAAGGAAATGCTGGATGATGAACGTGGTGTTGAACCCGATGAACATCAGCCAGAAGGTCCACTTCCCCAGGCGCTCGGAGAGCATGCGCCCGCTCATCTTCGGGAACCAGTATGCCAGCCCCGCGAGGATCGCGAAAACAATGGCGCCCACCGCCACGAAATGGAAATGCGCCACGAGGAAGTAACTGTTCTTCACCTGCCAGTCGATTGGCACGATGGAGAGCGCGATGCCGGTGAGCCCGCCGCAAAGGAACTGGAAAAGAAACGCGAGCGCGTAGAGCATCGGGGTGTTGAAACGGAGACGCCCGCCCACCATTGTAACACTCCAGTTTAACATCTTCACCCCGGTCGGGATGGCGATCAGCATCGTCGCCCCCGCGAAGAAGATGTCCGCCGTATGCCCCAGGCCGACTGTGAACATGTGGTGCGCCCACACGCCGAAGCTCAGGAACGCGATGGCCACCGATGACCCCGCGACGAATTCATAACCGAAGATCGGCTTGCGCGAGAAGACGGGGATCACCTCCGAGATGATCCCGAACGCCGGCAGCGCGAGGATATAGACCTCCGGATGCCCGAACGCCCAGAAAATGTGCTGCCACATGATCGCCGACCCGCCGCCGCCACCCGGCGACACAAGGAAGAAATGGCCGTCCAGCCGCCGGTCGATGAGGAGCATCGCCAGGCCCGCGTTGAGGATGGGCAGGGCGAGGAGCACGATGAATGCGTTGACGAAATTGATCCACGTGAAGAGCGGGAGCCGCCGCAGTGTCATGTTCGGCGCGCGCAGGCAGAGCACCGTCGCGATGAGGTTGATCGCCGTGCTCACCGAGCCGATGCCGAGCACGAATATCGAGAGAGCCCAGTAATCGACGCCCGCGCCGGAGGAGTAAGGCGTCTCGCTCAGCGGCGCATACGCAAACCAGCCCACCGCAGGCGCGCCGCCCGACACGAGGAAACTGAAATGCAGCAGGATTCCGCCGAACGGGATGAGCCAGAACCCGAACGCATTCAAGCGCGGAAACGCCATGTCGCGCGCGCCGATCTGGAGCGGCACGAAATAATTCGCAAACCCGAAGAGCATCGGCATCGCCACGAGAAAAATCATCGTCGTCCCATGCATCGTGAACACCGCGTTGAACGTGTCCGGCCCGAGGAAGGTGTTGTTCGGCACCGCGAGTTGCACCCGCATCATCAGCGCCTCGATCCCGCCCACCACGAAAAATACGAGCGCGGTGATCATGTACATGATCCCGATGCGCTTGTGGTCCACCGTGGAGAGCCACGCGAGGTTCCAATGCGAGCGGTCGTCGCCGTCGAGGACAAAGCGGCGGATTTTTTGCGCGGTGATCGGCTGGTCGTTCATTTCAAGGTTTCAAAATAGGCGGTGAGGTCGTCCACCTGCTGGTCGGTGAAATTGAAATTCGGCATCCGCACCCCGGGCTTCACGTCCTGCGGGTTTT
>DASZPK010000006.1:0-1552 GCA_035550335.1 Chthoniobacteraceae bacterium
GCAACCGCCGTGCTCTCGCTCCTCGAATGGCGCGGAGTGCCCGCGCGGCGCATCGGTTCGGTCGGCGGCGACTCTCTTGCGATCAAAGCCGACGGCGCGGAGTTCAAATGGACGGTGGCCGAACTTCGCGGAATGTGGTATGACTCGATTGCAGGCGCGATGTCCGAAAACTGATTTGTGAATACCCCTTCCCACCGCCCCAAACACGAATGCGGCGTCTTTGCGGTTTTCGGCGACCCGAAAGCCGCCATCCTCACCTACTACGGCCTCTTCGCGCTCCAGCACCGCGGGCAGGAGAGCGCCGGCATCGTGACCGCCAACGGCCCGAACACGCAATTCGCCGTCCACAAGGACATGGGGCTTGTGTCACAAGTGTTTACACAGCCCGAACTCGAGCGGCTCAAGGGAACGCGCGCCATCGGGCACGTCCGCTACTCCACCACCGGGTCGAGCAACATCAAGAACGCCCAGCCGCTTGTGGTGGATTGCGCGCGCGGCCAGCTAGCCATCGGCCACAACGGGAATCTCATCAATGCCGCCATCCTGCGCGATGAACTCGAGCGCAAAGGCTCCATTTTCCAGACCACGGTGGACAGTGAAATCATCCTGCATCTCCTCGCCCAACCGACCGAGACCAGCGGCGTGCTTGCCGCGCTGCGCAAAATCCAGGGCGCATTCTCGCTCGTGCTGATGAGCGAACGCGAGATCATCGGCGTGCGCGATCCGTTCGGGTTCCGTCCACTCTCCCTCGGCAAACTCGGCGACGCCTACATTCTCTCGAGCGAGACCTGCGCGTTCGATTTGATCCACGCGGAATTCATCCGCGAGATCGAGCCGGGCGAGGTCATCATCATCAACGAGGACGGGATCCGCTCCGAGTTTCCGTTCAAGACGGAGAAAAAGGCGTTTTGCATGTTTGAGTACGTCTATTTCGCGCGCCCGGACAGTATCATCAGCGATATCAGCGTGCACCGCGTACGGACGCAGATGGGGCGCGAGCTCGCCCGGTTGCACCCGGTCGAAGCCGACCTCGTGGTGCCGGTGCCCGATTCGGGAAACTACGCCGCGCTCGGGTTCAGCCAGGAGCTCGGCATTCCCTACGAGCACGCGTTTGTGCGCAACCACTACATTGGGCGCACCTTTTTGCAGCCGACGCAGTTGATCCGCGATTTCAACGTGCGCGTGAAGCTGAACCTCATCAAGGAAGCCGTGCATGGCAAGCGCGTGGTGGTGGTGGACGATTCCATCGTACGCGGTACCACGGCGCGCGCCCGCGTGGTGAATTTGCGCGAGGCCGGCGCCGCCGAGGTGCACATGCGTATCTCGTGTCCTCCGCACCGGTTCGCGTGCCATTACGGAATCGATTTCCCCGACCCGGAAAAACTCATCGCGAACCAGCACACGCTCGACGAAATCCGCGACTATCTTGGCGCCGATTCCATCGGTTACCTCGACGTGGCCGGAATGGTGCGCGCGACGGAGCTGCCCGAAAACAGCTTTTGCCTGGCTTGTTTTACAGGCGATTACCCGGTGCCGGTCGATCCGACGCTCG
>DASZPK010000007.1:0-1983 GCA_035550335.1 Chthoniobacteraceae bacterium
CGCCCCATCGCTCGCCGGCAGCGTCAACGTCATCACCACCACGAATGTCATCGCAAACAGAAATGCCATCGCGAAACTCACCGCCGCCATCACAACGAACGGACGCCGTAAAGTCTTCGCCGGTGAGGCATAATCCATCGCGGGAGGTTCCACCATCACAAAGCCCCAGCCATACAACTCGACTCCCTGCGCCGCCACCGGAAGACCATCTCCGGCCCGCCGCGCCCATTATCCTCCTCCCCCGCCTCTCTGCGAGCAAATCCCGCTGTCTGTACTCCGCTTCAAAACGCCCCGCGTCGGACCCAACAACACTTCGCACACCCTGCCCCAAGTTTAGCGGCGTTGCAACGCAACGCCCTCCCCTTCCAGCCCCCAACCCACTCGCCCGACCTGCAGCCAACTCCTTCAATAGTTCCCGACAAAGCAGAACTGAATCTCCCGCGCGTCCGCATCGTCGAGCAGATTTTCGACCGCCATCAATGTTTCAATCGCCGCCTCGAGCCGTTCCTCGGGAAGCCTGCCCTTTGCCCTCCCGGTAATACGCGATCACCGCGCGCACTGCTTTCAACCCTTGCACGCTGGATGCCACGGGCCGGTCCCCTTCCCATACTCACCCTCATATACGTAAAAATCGTTCACACAATCAACACCCAGCACCGCTGCCGCATCATCCCACCAGTGATGCGCATCCGCGAACCGCTCCGGCTCGACCGCCTTGAGATGATCGATGCCAGGTATGGGCCGTTGCAAACGGATGCGCAGCTTTTCCATCAGGACGCTCCTTCCACTCCCCCCGCCCTCATTACGCCGCCACGGCGATTGCTTCGTCTCCCGCGTCGCCACCCATCCTGGCGGCATGTCGGCCAACTCCGACACCGACGGATCCCGCCGCACGATCTCACCCAGCCCGACCAGCGCCGCGTCCGCCCTATCGAACGTCCTTCCGTCCAGAAACTGCCACCCGTCATCCTCCAGGTCATGCGAAACGTACAGAATCGGCGCCGCGCCTGAAATGATCGACCGAAGCGTCACCGTCGCACAATTCCGCGGTTGATCAAAACGGCCAATCGGACTTTACCACCGGAGCCTGCTGTTTCGCCCAATCGAGAAAAGTTCTCAAAAAAAACTCCAGCTTCGACGGATCGCCCGCAGCTTCGAACACATTCCCCTTTACCGAAATCGAATGCCAGGTGATCGAAGTGGGATGCCCTGCACCTTCGTCCTCCTCCAGTCCTTCGGCAAGCGTCGCGAATGGGCGACTCTCAAGAGCTGTTCCCGCAAGATTAATCCTCAACAGCCATCCGGGATTGTCGAGCGACTCAATCCTGACCCCGAAATCATGCTCCCACTCCCCGTCGCACTGGTCCGCGTACCATTGCTGAATACGTTCAAGGACACTGGGCATCAGGGCTCCCAACGAAAACTTGTGTAGTCACCACCACGACGCCCACAACGACCACTGGAACAACAAACAACATCGTATCGCGACATGTGCGCACGCACAGCATTACCTCAATTCCGCATGCATGGGTACATGAAGGCGATGCCGCCATTGCGCACAAGTGCGTATCCATTCTCACCGGCCGCTTCCTCCCACATGCCCGTGTCATACCACCACAATTCATCGCCGATCCGAAAGCGTTCGCAGTACCAGAGCCGAAACTCTGACACGGTCCGCCCGGGATCCGCGAGTGGGAGGCGAGACAGTCGATCGACCTCCTCTTCAAAAACAACCCGCCGCTGAAGCCAATTCTCTTTCATAGTGCCAAGCGGCTAAGCCGCAAAACGGAGCACGTCGTTGCCGGCTCACGATGAATGCGTGGCCGCACGATAAAAACATATATCCTGAATCGCTACGAGCCGGTCCGCGGCAGCGCTTGTCATCTTGCCACCACACCTCCATACCCCGGCTGCCATGGGCGCGCCTGCACACCAGCAACATCGCCCCGAGCCAGTTGCTCCCACAGCGGCAGCGCCATCAAC
>DASZPK010000008.1:0-11526 GCA_035550335.1 Chthoniobacteraceae bacterium
AGATGAGAGTTTAAGGGGAATATTCCGGCACCTTGAAGGAGCCTGCCAGTTTGAATGCCTGCGCGGATTGAGTGTCGAATGCCCAAGCCCGGATCGTGGCACCCGGATGGATGGTCGAAGGCGTTATCATTTTGCTCCATCCACAATTGAGATAGTGCGATCCGCCGGTTTTTTGGGCGACATCGGGGCGCTCGATCATCCCGACCTGCGCGATTGCAAACACTGCGCAATCTTTTCCGTCACCGGTCTCCATGGTGAGGATGACGGCGTCCGCAGGACGCCCATGGAATATCGCCCAGCCTCCCAAGACGATTCATTCCCCGGCTGGTCATCGCGCTGGTCCATCGCGCCCAATTGAACGGGCATATTGGATTGAGGATTGCCTTTGATTCCATCGATGCGAGCATCGCGAATGAGGGTGGGCTTGAAATATCCATGCTCCGCAAGAAATTCCAACGGCGGCAGCATGTCCTTCGCGGGCTTTCTCCAGAAAGGGCCGAGTAACTGTTGTTCCTCAAAGCAGTTGGAAAAAAGCATGGCGGTCTTTCCCGCGCATTCCATTCTATGTATCTCGGGGTAACCCTCCATGACACGGAGCGCATCGGAAATGTGCAGCGCGGCCATAACCACGGCAAGCGCACCGCAAACCAGGCCATGCGTGACTGGACGCGCCACCTGGCGAAGCGCAAGCGGCAGCAGAAAAACCAGCGCAACCAGGACCATCACCTCTTGATTGATGTAACGGGTGGCAAAGGCCCCGTTGAGCGTCAACCCGTAGCCGGAACGGCCAATGGCGATACCGAGCATGGTGGCCATTGCAAAGGCGCCGTAGAGCAGGAAAGGCATGGCCCGCCGCCTCAAGTCCTTGTTGTAAAACAAAATATAAATATATACCGCGGCAAACAGCGCAAGCACCACGGCGCCCGCCGCGATCCCGGCGATGCGGTTGTCGATTGGCATTCCGAATGCGAACGGGGATCCGAGGCTGGCGAGCAGGAACCCGGCGAGCGAAAATGGATCGGCCAGCGCGGCGGCGGGCGGCGGTGATGTTGCCGGTTCATGGTAACCCATGAAATACGAGCCGATGGCCAGCGATGCCATAAGGCCCCACGCCACCATCCAGCGTGCCTTGGCGCGGAGCGTTTGAATTGGCGCAGGCATGAGGAGAGCGGGGGGAAACACGGCCCACGCCGCCATGCCATTTGAGGACGAGAACGTCGCCACGAGAGCCAGACCCGCGCAGACAGCAAACCGTGTGCGCCAATTCCATCGCGCTGTGCCTGCGGCTGCCAATCCGGCGAGGATCGGGAACTCGACGAAAAACCATTGCATCATGGCGCCATTTATCCACGTATCCAATTGCGCCACGCTGAAGAGCAACCCGCCAGAAAGCGCCATTTGCACGCCGAGCCATCCACGTCCCCCGGCGCATCTGCGGCCAAGGATGAAAACACACGCCGCGCAACCACAGATCAACAGCCACGAAATAAAAATTCCAAGGCGCGCATCCCAATGGCCCGCTTTCATGGCGAGCCATCCTGCCGCTCGGTTCATGACAATTCGGTGCTCGTTGTGCAATTGAAACCAATCCGCAAAAGAGGCCGAACCGTTTGAGACTTTTTGGAGAAACGGAACTTCCCCCTCCCATTGGTCGATGGTGGGGACATTGGCAGTGCTCGCGGTTGAGAGATGGAGCGCAAAGAGGGCGAACGGGAGCCAGCAAAGAGCGCATAACCATGCTCCTCCCGATGGAGAACGTGGCGGCGAGTCATGTTGGGATCGCAGGAACGACGACACGGATGTTTCGTATGAAGGGCGTCTCTAACTTCTGCCAACGCTAAACACATCCCCCGGGAAAAAACAAGGCGGGCCCCGAAGCGAAATTCGCGCATGCTGGCCTGTTAGGGAAAGGCATGCATCGTGCTTATGAGCGGTGACGCAGAAAGCCAGACTAATAAGACAATAATTTTATTAAAACAACGTGCGTTATCATATTGCCTTATGCCCTCAAAACCGATAGTAATCGCCACGGGTTGGCTGTGGGAAACGCTCAATTAGCAACCAAAAGATCGTAATTATGTTCAAGCACTCCTCTCCACTCGCGGCGCTCGCCGTTATCATCGCAATCCTTCCATGTGCATCGCACGCACAGAACGCGACATGGACCAACGGCGCCGGCTCGGGCAACGTGAACTGGGCCAAAAATACGAACTGGTCGGGCAACACCACGCCGGTGAACGGCAACAGCCTCTTTTTCTCCGGCACGAAGGGGCTGAGCAATACAGATAACATCTCGGGCTTGAGCGTGAACGGCATCACCTTCGCATCGGGGGCGGGGGCGTTCACGTTGAACGGCCAGCCAATTACCGTGAGCGGGACCATTGCAAACAACTCCGCCAACACGCAGACTCTTTCCTTCAACAGCACGGGCGTCACCCTCGGGGCCGGGCTCATGGTGCAATCCAACGCGGGGGCGATCGATTTTGCCACGGGCGTGAATTTGAACGGATTCTCCATGGAGGTGACCGGCTCGAACACCGTCAGCTTCGACCAGAAGATTACCGGCACGAGCGGAGGCCTTCTTCCGGACCTTGCCGTGGGTGATCCCATCAGCGGACAAGCCGGGAACGTGGTTCTGAATGCGAATAACAACACGCTCGGGGGCAACCCCGGGGGGTACAGCGTGGGCCTGTACAGCGGCTCGCTTACGGTGACCAACGGCGGGGCGTTTGGCAACGGCACGTTCTTGATCCAGCAGTCGGGATCGGCGGCCGGCGTGACATTCGCCACCAGCAGCACCGGCTCGAACGGCATCAACGTGATGGCCAATGTGGATGTATTAACATCGTTTAACATTGCGGCCAATATCAGCGGCACCACGGCGGGAATGGCGATGTCGGGCACGGTCACGCTCGACACGTCGATCAACAATACGTTCACGATCACCGCGGAGACATCCAACACCGTGCGCTTCGCGAACACCATCCAGCAAAGCGGCACCACGCCGGCCTCGCTCACGCTCAACGGCAATGGCGGGGTGGGCGGCTCGTTCCTCTTTGGCGGCACGAACGCCAACACTTACGCCGGACTGACCACGGTGACCGGGAGCGCGAGCCTGGTGCTAAAGCATTCGGACGATAACATCGCGATCGCAGGCGACCTGCAGATCGATGCGGGCTCATGGGTGGTTGCGCAAGGGGAAAACCAACTCGCCACCACATCGAATGTGACCGCGGACGGGACGTTCGATCTCAACAGCAACAATGAAGTCATCGCGAGCCTCTCGGGCACGGGCCTCGTGAAGCTCGGCAGCGGAACGCTCACCTTGGGGAGCGGCACGTACTCGGGCGACATCCGGGACAACGGAAACGGCGGCGTCCTGGTCGTGAACGGCACGAGCACGCTGGAACTCGACAGCGCGAGCCATTACTCCGGCGGGACGGTGCTCAACAGCGGGACGCTCCTCGCGGATGACCCGAACGCGCTCGGCAGCGGCACGCTCACGATCAATGGCACGAGCAGCACGCTGGGCAGCCTGCCGGGCGGCCTGCATCTCGGGAATGCGGTGGACGCGCTCACGAGTTTCAACGTGGCGCCGAGCGGGACGGTGGGCAGCGGCACGCTCTCGATCAACGGGCTGGTGACGCTCGACACTTCGGGCGGCACGACGGATTTCCGGCTCACGGCGACGAATGGGAATGTGTTCCGTTTCTTCGGCGGCATCGCGCAGAGCGGCACGGGCACGGCGAGCCTCACGTATGACGGCGGCGGCTCGGGGGTGAATGGGATTTTCCGCATCGGCAATTCCACGGCGGCTTCCACTTATGGCGGGCTGACGACGGTGACTGATTTCGCGACGCTCATTTTGAACAATTCGGGCGCGAGCGTGGCGGTGCCGGGCAATTTGCAGATCGATGCGGGCTCGACAGTAAGCTATGTCGCCAATTCGGACCAGATCGCGGACACCGCGACGGTGACCGACGACGGCACGCTCAATCTCAACGGGCGCAATGAAACCATCGCATCACTTCTCGGCTCGGGCACGATCCAAACAACCGGCACCAGCGGCAGCAGCGGGACGTTCACGATTGGCAGCGGGACATTTACGGGCGGGATCGGTGGCACGGATTTCACGCTCACGAAGACGGGGACGGGCACGCTGCAGCTCACGGGCCCGAGTTTCGTGACGGGAACCACGAACATCAACGGCGGCACGCTGATTCTCGACGGGGAGATTGAAACGCTGGTCAATGTGAACGCCGGCGGCACGTTCTCGGGCACGGGTTTCGTGGCGGATATCGTGAATAACTCGTCGGTGGTCGCCCCCGGGCACGCCGGCGCGCCGGGCACGATCAATATGAAGACCTATGTCCAGTCCTCCGCGGGCACGCTGCTGCTGCGCATCGGCGGCACGGGGCCGGGGCAATCCGATCAGGTGAACCTGGGCGCGGGAAACGCCACGCTCGACGGCACGCTGCAGTTGGTGCGGTTGAATAATTTCCAGGGGGCTCTGGGTGAAAAAATCACTCTCCTCAGCTCGAATCTGTTGAGCGGCACGTTCTCCGACGTGATCAATCCCTTCCAGACAAACACCATGGTGAAGGCGGACATTGTTTACCAGAATAACAATGTTTATCTTTCGTTTGACCAAGGGTCTTTCCTTCAATTCGCGCAGCAGCACGGGCTCACGCCGAATGAAACCGCCGTGGCGGGCGGCCTCGACTCGATCGCGGGCAATCCGCAGTTCGCGGCGCTCCTCGGCTTCCTCGACAACCAGCCGCTCCAAAACCTGGCCGGCGATTTCAACTTGATCTCGCCGGACAAACTGACGGCGATCTTCGACATCAGCCGCGCGCACGCGGACGTGCAGGGCGCCAACATCGAGAACCGCCTCGCGGACGACCGCTCGGAAAACGCGCAGGACAATGTGACGATCGCGCTGATGTCGAAGGATTCCAAGGACGGGAAATCAACCGTGGACAAGGATGGCGGGACGAGCGCGGAGGCTTACCGCGAAAAGCGCTGGGGCTTTTTCATGGAGGGCAGCGGCGAATTCGCGCGAGCGAGCAGCGACCTGAATTCGGCAGGCTATAATTTCACGACGGCGGGGGTGACGCTGGGGGCGGATTACCGGTTCAACGATCATTTCGTGGCGGGCATCATGGGAGGCTACGCGAACACTGGCGCGACGACGGTGAACAACGGCTCGGTAGCGGTGAACGGCGGGCGGCTCGGCGTTTATGGCACGCTCTACGGGAACGGGCTGTATCTCGACGGCATGGCCGCGGGCGGTTACAACAGCTACGACACGCACCGCCTCGGCTTGGGCGGCATCGCGCGGGGGAATACGGATGGCGCGGAATTTGACGGTCTCCTGAGCACGGGTTACGACGCGCATCAGGGCGCGCTCACGTTCGGCCCGGTGGTGAGCCTGCAATATACGCACGTCGGCATCAACGGATTCAACGAGGCGGGCTCGCTCGCGCCGCTGAACATCCTCTCGCAAAGCCAGGATTCGCTCCGCAGCAAGGCGGGGTTCCGCATTTCCTACGGCTGGAAGTTGGGAGGCGTGACCGTGACGCCCGCGATGTCGGCGGGCTGGCAGCATGAGTATCTCAACAGCGCGTTCGCGCTCGATTCGCAGTTTGCGAACGGCGCGGGCAACGTCTTCACCACGCGCGGGCCGGCGCTTGGCCGCGACAGCGTCGTGGTGGACGGCGGCGTAAGCGTGCAGTGGTCCCCGCGCGTGGCCACGTATCTCTATTACTACGGTGAACTGGGCCGCACGAATTACCAGCTCAACTCCGTGACCGGCGGCGTGCGGCTGAGTTTCTAAAGCGCAACCGCTGTCAATCGTTCATTCCCCTGCCCTCGAGGATTTGCGGCGCGTATTTTTCAATGCGCGCCACGCGGGTATTGGATTGTTTGGCGCCGGAAAAATAGATGATATATGCCCGCTGTCGCCCCGGCGTGAGTGCACGAAAGGCTGTTTTCAATGCAGGGCTCTCAACGAATTGTTCCTGGAGCTCCGCGGGAATTTCGTATTCCGTGATCTTCTTGTAAGTGATCTCCAGCCCGGCTTTTTCCACTGCGATGGCTTCGTTGACGTAGGATTTCAACGCGCCTGCCAGCCCCTCGATTTGCGCGACACTGGTAAATCGCGCCTGGCGCGCGGCCTGGGTTTGCTCGCCGGGCTTGATGAGGATGTGCTTGGGATCCTTTAACAACGCGCCTTTGCAAAACAGGAGCACGCAGTGCTCCTTGAATCCCATGACCAAAACGATATTCGCTCCCTCGAACGTGTAGCAGGGTTTGTCCCACTTAAATTCCTCATCCAGCGGGCAGGCCATGAGGATGCTTCTCAATCTCTCCATCTCCGCGCGCCATTTTTTGGCCCGCTCGAAATATTTACCGGCCTTGGGGTTCGTTTTGCTCCTGACCATGGGAAGTATTTGTAGTTCGCTTCCGGCGTTTTGCAATTGATCCGCGTTCAAGCCCGCGCGCCGTTTTTTTTCGTGCTGGACAAAAGTATTTTTGCCGGGGATGAATTGCCACGTCAAACCATCCGTGTTTGCCGGCGGACGGGAGGGATTGCAAATGGAGGCGGGGAAAATCCGGGAACGCGCGCGAAACTTCGTATTGCAAGGACACATGCCGCATTTTTCCTTTTTAAAACGGATCGGACGCCGCCATCGCAGGCGCGCGGCACCGGGGCTGACGCCGGAGGAAGCGAAGCGCATCGCGCACAGGGACGCGCTCGATGTCGGTTTCTACCGGAAGTATTACTCCGACCTCGCGCACATGACGGAGGAGGAGGCGCTCCGCCATTACGCCCTGCATGGCAGGGGGGAGGAACGATACCCGAACCTCGGCAAATGCATCGAATTTCACGAAAATGAAATCCGCAAGCTTCCAGAGGACTTCAACCCCGAGGAGTACCTCGCCGCAAACCCCGAACTGGCCCCGACGATCGACATTGCGCGACGGTATTGGGAGCCGGCGATGCACTACCTCAAGTACGGGAGATGGGAGGGCCGCCCGTACAAGCACGGCACCGCCAGGTTCACTTACGACGCAGCGATCCTCCACCGGATGACGGATTATGTTTACGACATGCCTGACGTGGTGCCCGACCCGGGGCGGCGCCCGACGGTGAATGTGCTCGTGCCGCCGTTCCATTTCAGCACGATGTCGGCGGGGTTTTTCGGCGTGTTCCATGTGGCGCTGTTCATCAAGCAATGCGGGCTGCGCGTCCGGCTGGTGATGTATGCGCCGTTCGTGTTCGACAAGGCGCTTTTCCGCGAAAAAATCCAGCATTACCCCGGAATGGAGAAGCTTTTCGACGACCTCGAGGTCGATTACATCGGGGACCGGGACCATCCGCTCCGCATTTCGCCGCGGGACAACTGCGTCGCGACCGTGTGCCATAGCGCGTATTTCGCAAAAAAGATCATGGAGGCGCGCGGCGGGGGAAAATTTCTCTACGTGATCCAGGACCACGAATCATCGTTCTACGCGAATGG
This sequence comes from Chthoniobacteraceae bacterium, assembly GCA_035550335.1. Taxonomy (GTDB): domain Bacteria; phylum Verrucomicrobiota; class Verrucomicrobiia; order Chthoniobacterales; family Chthoniobacteraceae; genus DASZPK01. Next base: position 7,524 of record DASZPK010000008.1, read on the forward strand.
CGCGCTGTCTGCGATTGCGGACAAGCCGTACGCGTTCAATTACGCGGCGCTTTTCTCGAGCGAATCGCTGCGAAATCATTTCCTTACGCGCGGGGTCGGCAGTTTCGGGCAGGGACACGTGGATCACCTGCACATGAACAACGCGTGCTGCGCGAACTTGAAGCCGTGGGAGGAATTCCTCGCCGCGCATGGCGGGGACAAGCCGCGGAAGTTCTTTTTCTATGCACGGCCGCAGGTGAGCCGGAACATGTTTGAAATCGGCGCGCTGGCGCTCTGCATGGCGTACCGGGAGGGGGTGTTTGCCGGGGGTGAATGGGAATTCATCGGCGCGGGAATCGGCGAGCCGGAGATCGAGCTCGGCCCGGGCGTATCCCTCAAGCAAATGAAACGGATGAACCTGCGCGAATACCGGGAGGTGGTTTCCACGTTCGACCTCGGGCTGTGCCTCATGGCATCGCCGCACCCGAGCATCACGCCGTTCGATCTCCACGGCTCGGGCGCGACGGTGGTGACCAACAGCCACGGCGTGAAGGACCAGGCTTATTTCGATTCCGTGGCGCCCGGCATCATCGTCGCCGAACCCGATGTCCCCTCGGTGGTCGCCGCGTTGCGCAAGGCCGTGGCTGCGAGCGCGGACTTGGCGGCCCGGCATCGCAACGCGGGCATGATGAATTACCCCCGCGACTGGAAGGATACCTTCGGCGACGAGCACGTCCATTTCGTGCGCCGAATTTTCTCGGAGACCCTCACATGAGCGCCGGCGCGACCTCGATCGCCCCCGCTCCAGCCCCGCGAGCGCCGGCACGGGACAAGAGCCACCACATCGCTGAGATCGACGCGCTGCGCGGCCTCGGGATGTTCGGCATCCTGGCCGTCCACATGGATTCCTACGTGCCGTGGTTTCATTACATTCCCGGCATCGCCGAGGGATGGGGGATAATGGCGATGGCTCTCTTTTTCATTATCTCCGGCTATGCGATCACGCTTTCGCTGAAAATCCACAAGCCGTTGCGTCCCGGCGCCTCGCCGATCAAGGCGTTCATGGTGCGCAGACTCTGGCGCGTGCAACCGCTGGTGTTTTGCTGGATCGGGTTTGTGCTGTTCGGCACCTGCTTTTTGAATTCCACCGGGTATTTCGGCACGATGCGCGAAAACTCCACAGGAGCCCTTTTTGTATTTCTCATCATGGCAAACTGGCGGTACGTGACCAAGGCCGGCTTGGGGGCATTTGGCATTTACTGGTCATTCTCGGTGGAGGAGCAGTTCTATCTCGTTTACCCGTTTCTCATGTTCAAAGTGCGCAATCGGCGCGCTGTGCTCTATGGCTTGGGTGCGGCGATGCTCCTGCTAATGCCCATTTTCAATGTCTTGGCGCTCAATTGGTTCCTGCCGAAATATTCGCTGGCCCGCGAATTCCTGCTCGCCGTCTGGTGGTACCAATGCATCTTGGCGGGCATCGGCGTTTACGCGCTCGCAGGGGATTATATGCGGCACTTTTCCCCGCGCTACGACAAGGCGATCCGCCTGTTTGCGCTCTTCCTGCTCGCGGTGGTGCCCATCCCGTTTGCGTTGAAGAATGCGCCCCTCCTCATCACGACCACCTCGCCGGAATACGCGATGCTGGCCTCCGGCTTCGTGGTATTCGCCGCGGTGCTCTCGAAGCGCAATGCGCCCTTTCCCGCCACGAAGTTCCTTGCGTGGTTTGGGGCGCGCTCATTCGGGTTGTACCTGGCGCATTTCCCGTGCGGGATCGTGAACCGGATCATCTGGAGTTCACTCGTGCCGGGCGGAAAAAATCCCGGGACATTTCTTACGTGTGCCGCTTTCGCCTCGTTTATCATGCTCGTTTTTGGAATTACGGAAATCCTCCACCGGCTCGTGGAAAAACCGGCAATGGCCATGGGCCACAGAATCAGCAAAAGAATGCTGGAAGACGTTTATGCGCCGGCGGCAGCGACTGCCGTGGCCGCGGATGCTCCTGCGCAAGCTTCGTAAGGGATCGGGAGTAAAGTGCTGCAACGCTCAGAGAGATTATCATTTCGCCACGATCTTTCTCAGCGCTCTAGGGATCGGATAAAGCGGCATCGAAAAATTTACAGAGAACAGCGTCTTATTTCGGACAAATTTCCATAATTTCCATAATAGTAGCACGCATCCTGCTAAATCAATATTCAAGATGATTGCAACTGAAATTGATCCAGCTATGGAAAACGAATTGGATGAAAATAATCGGGTGGAACAGGAAGCTGATCCTTCCTGCTATTCGCTGACGATTTTCACCCAGCGGTGGAAGGAGATCCGGGATTTCTACGTGAATATCCTGCATGCAAAAGTCCTCAGCGAACGCACGGACCGCTATTGCGAAATGGAAATGGGCGGTATGCCGATCTGCCTGCGCCAATCGGAGATGGGCGAAATGGTCAGCTACTTCCACCTTTACCTCGCGCTGAAGAATCGCGAACCGGTCCTCAAGGAATTGCGCAAGCGCGGCATCATCGTGACGATGGTCGGCCCTTATACCAATTTCCGCGATCCAGAAGGACGCGTAATCAAACTTTCCGAAAACAAGACGCTGGTCGCGTAACCCGCAACAGGAAACGACGCTCGCTCAAAACGAAACGCTGTTTCCCCGCGCGGCGAACGGGAATCTTACGGAAAAACCAAGCATTGTGATTTGGTCCGGGTAGGCATGGACTCGGCTGAACACAGAGAAGAAAATGCTTGGCTTTTCGTAATATTCTAGTATTTATGGAAATTATAAATATGGAAGCTACCATTCCGCTCCAATCGAACTTTCAGGCCTCTGCTCCTGAACCCTCCAAACGCAAATCCAATTCCCTCCTGATTTCCATCTCGCTTTTCGCGATCCTGGTGCTCGGGGCGCTCGGCTTGGGTATTTATTCCTGGGCCGGGACACACCCAAGCGCAACAGGCGCGACGAATCTGGCCTACATCCATGTGGTGCAGGCGGCGCTCCTGGTTCTGTCGCTGGTCGCCTTTGGGTCGATCATCGCCCCGCTCCTCCGCGCCCAAAAGAACCAAGTGCTGACGCTTGAGCAAAAATCAAAGGACCTCGCCGAAGCGGGAAGACAACTCGACCAGACGAAGACCGAGCTGGAGCGCGTAAACAGCCAGCTCTCGCTCTCGGTCTTCCAACTGCAAAACGCCAACGTGCAGTTCGACATCATCACGAGCGAGCTGGATGCGGCGAAGCGCGAGGCGGACGCCATTTTCGCCACGGTGCGGCAGGGGCTTTTCCTGCTCGGGCCGGACGGCACGATCGGCGCGCAGATGTCCGGCGAACTCAAGGCGATTTTTCAGACCAACGAACTCGCGAAGCGCAATTTCGCGCAGTTGCTCCGGCCGCTCGTGCCGGAGAAGCGGCACCAGACGATTGCGGATTACGTCGAGTTGCTCTTCGACGCGCGCAAGAACGACAAGCAGCTACAGAAATTCAATCCGCTCAAGCGCGTGGAATTGAATTTCGCATCGCCCGAGGGCGGGTTTCAATCGAAGTGCGTGGAGTTCTCCTTCCAGCGCATCATCAATCAAAAGAAGGTGGCGCGCGTGATGGTGACGGCGCTGGATATCACCGAGCGCGTGAAACTCGAGGACAAGCTCCGCGAGGGGGAAGTGCTCCGCGAGAAACAACTCGAGCTCCTGTTCGATTTGCTGCAGGTGGACGGCACCCAGCTCCAGACGTTCCTCACTGAGGCGACGGCGGGCGTGGACAAGATCAACGCGGTGTTCATGGAGCCGGGCACGGGCGTGGCGGGGCAGTTGCAGGACAAGGTGCAGCGGGTCTTCCGCGTCGCGCACAATCTCAAATCGCAGGCCGCGGCGCTCGGCATGCACCTGTTCGAAAAAACGATCCACCAGATCGAGGACCAGCTCAACGAATTGCGCCGCTGCGTGTCGCTCGCGACCGAGGACATGCTTCCCGTGCTGGTCTCCATCTCGAATTTCCAGGCGCAGATCAAGGACTCCACCGCGCTCATCGAGA
>DASZPK010000009.1:0-6757 GCA_035550335.1 Chthoniobacteraceae bacterium
AGGTCCACAATTCGCCCGAACTCGCCAAGAGCGATGGCGAACAGGCGCTCCTGCCCGACGAATACGCCGATTTGGTCAAGCGTGTGAGGGCCGTTGCGCAAGCGGTCGGGCGGTCGGCATAGACCGCTTTTCAGGTAATTATTCCTGGAAAACACACTGTCCGTTGGAGCGGGCCGTCTCATTCTCACTTTTGCGGCGCAGCCTGAGCCATGCCCGCTTTCAGAGAAAAACACGGGATTTATGGTAATTATTTTCCGGGCAATTCCAGAATTTCCATAACTGCGGCATCCCTCTTGCTCTTGTAAATTGGGACGTATGGCAACGGTAATGAAGCCTGCGGCGGAAATTTATGCCAAAACTACTTATCTCTCTTCCAACTGGTGACATCTCAAGAGAATTGAGCGGCGACATCATCAGCATTGGCCGCACACGCGACAATAGTGTGCAAATCGATCATCATTCCGTGTCGGCGCATCACGCCAAGCTCACGCTGGTCAACGGCAACTACCGCGTCAAGGACCTCGAATCCACGAACCGCACTTTCGTGAATGGCACGCCGGTGAACGAGGCCGAACTCACCGTCTCGTGCATCCTCCGGATCGGTTCCGTGGAGTGCGTTTACAAAGTCGAGAAGGCCGAATCGAGTTCCGGCGACGCGCAGTCCCAGCTAGGCGAACTCCAGCGGCAGTTGGAGAATTTGATGAAGGCGCGCGATTTGATCTCGCAGCAAAACCGCTCGCTTGTGAAGGAACGCGACGAGGCGAGACAGGAAGCGGAGATCGCCCAAGTCGAACTGAACGACGCGAAAAGGCAGCTCGAGCAATTTCAGTCCGGGAGAGTCCCCGCCGCGGCGGGAAATGCCGGGGATGCGGGGAAGCTTGCCGAGGCCAAAAAACAGATCGAACTCATGAGCCGCGAGCGGGAGGCGCTCTTGATTTCCAACCAGGAGCTCAAGACGCAGGTGATGTCACTCACCGCAAAGGCGACCGAATTGCAGCAGAAAGCCACGCAGGCCGCCGTGCAATTGCAGGTGGCGGCGAGCGTGCAGCAGCATGCCGCGGCTGCGGCGGCGAGCGCCACCAGCGCGCAGGAAAAAGCTGCCGCGCGCGTGAAGCAGGACATGGACGAATCGGTCGAGGAGGAATTTGAAGAGGAGGCGCAACTCGCCGGCGCTGGCCAGAAAACCGCTGCCGGCGCAGGGGCCGGGGGAGGGGCGAGGATATTATCCGGGGCTCCGCTGATCAGCTCGTGGCTCAATCGCGGGGCAAAACGCAAGGCTGACCAAGGCACTGAATCGACCCGCATTACGCCGATGACGCCGCCCGCTCCGCCTGCCCCAGCCGCGCCTGTCGCACCAACCGAAAAAGCAGCCAGTCCGGCTACGGGCGCGCCGACATTGCGCCTCGTTCAGCCGCCACCGGTGCCAGACCCCCAGGCCCTCACTGCATCGAGCCCGGCAGTAAAAATCGGCCGCGCGTCCGCAAACCTCGCGCCGCAGAATCCCGACATCAAGCCCGTGTGGGAATTGCTCAACCGCATGCGCCGCAGCCTCCACTATTTCCTGCGCCACCAGGATGAACTGCAAGTGCTCGAGGAAATGGCCGCAAGCGCGCACGAACTCACCGAAATGTCGCAGGCAGACGTGCTGCGCCCCATCCACGAACTCGCCGGCGCGCTCGAGGCGTTGATTTCCGACCTGCATTCATCGCCGGTCAACATCAACCCCTCGACCCTGCGCACCGTGGGCCAGTGCATCGACTTCATCGCGACGCTCATCCACGAATCAAACCTCGGCCAGATCCGCGACGTCACCACCGCGCGGATTTTGGCAATCGACGACGACGAGGGCATCCTTGAGACCATCAAGGCCACGATGGAAATGGTGCACGTGAATATCGAAACGGCCTCGCAATCCAACGCCGGCCTCATGATGCTTTCCGAGCAAAATTTCGACATGATCCTGCTCGATGTCGGCATGCCCGAGATGAACGGCATGGACATTTGCTCCCGCGTGCGCGCCATGCCCCATCACCAGAAAACGCCGATCGTTTTCCTCACTGGCGAGGCCACCGTCCAGAACCGCGTGCAATCCACGCTGAACGGCGGCAACGACATGATCGGCAAACCTTTCAGCATCCTCGAACTCGCCGTGAAGGTGATCGTCTGGATATTCAAGGGGCAGCTCGGGATGGTGTAAACGGTAATTTAACAGTGCGGACGTCGCGCTGTTAAATGTCGTTATACAACCGCAGAAGTCTTAAATCTCAAACGCTGTGTCCTCCGCCGAGAGCAGCGGAAGCAGTTTGTCCATGATGTTCGTCACCGATTCCGCGAGCGATTGCTTGTCGGTGTGGACGGTGATCTCGGGTTTTTCGGGCGCCTCGTACGGGGCGTCGATGCCGGTGAATTCCTTCAACTCGCCGGCGCGCGCTTTCTTGTAGAGGTTCTTCGGGTCGCGCTCCTCGCATACGGCGAGCGGGGCGTCGACGAACACCTCCACGAAATCCAGGCCGCTGTTTTTTGCGATCTCACGCGCGCGTTCGCGGTCGGCGCGGTAGGGCGAGATGAACGCGGTGATGACGACGAGCCCGCTGTCGGCCATGAGGCGCGCGACTTCCGCGACACGGCGGATGTTTTCCTCGCGGTCCCCCGGCGAGAAGCCGAGGTTCGAGTTCAGCCCGTGGCGGATGTTGTCGCCGTCGAGCACGTAGGGGTGCATGTTGCGCTTGAAGATCTCGCGCTCGAGCGCGCGGGAGATGGACGACTTGCCCGACCCGGAAAGCCCGGTGAGCCAGACCACGGCGCCCTTGTGGCCGTTGCGGAGCGTGCGCTGGCGTGCGGTGATGTCACCGTCGTACCAAAAAATATTGTCGCTGCGCACATTTTTGCGGTCCACGTAGGTGCCGCCAAAAATGATGCCGCCGCCCGCCACGTCCCGGTCGTCCACGATCACGAAACGGCCCATGATCGGGACAACATCGTGGTTGTCGAGCACGAGAGGGCCGCGTGTCTGGAGCGTGATTTCCGCCACGTCGTTGCGCGCGATCGATTTGCCGCTGCCTTGAGCGAGGGTTTCAAGCGTGGAGGCGTCGATCACGCGGTCCACGGAGACGATCTCGCAATCGATTTCCTGCGTGGTGAGCTTGAGCTTGTAGCGGGGGCCGACCTCGAGGTTTTTCTTTCCCATCCAGAAGAGGTTTGCCTTGAAGCGGTTCGATTCGATCGGCGCGTTTTCCTCATGCGACGCCACGTGGCCGCGCTCGACGAAAATCTGCTCGGTGAGCGTGATGCCGATCGATTCCCCGGCAACCGCGTGGTCGCGCAAGGGGCCGCTCCAGTTCTCGATGGTTTTCACGACGGCGGGTTTGTTGTTGGGCGAGAAAATCAATTTGTCGCCCACCCGGATCGTGCCGGCTTCCACGCGCCCCGCAATGATGCGGCGGTCGTCGAACCGGTAAACGTCCTGCACCGGGAAACGCAGCGGCAGTTCGCTCGCCGAGGCAGGCGGCTGGAAATGATCGAGCGCGTCGAGGATCGTCGGGCCCGAATACCATGCGGTATTCGCGCCGCGGTCCTTCACGTTGTCGCCGTTGCGGGCGGAGACGGGGATGAATAATTTCGCCTCCATGCCGAGCTGTTTCAAAAATTCGGTGTACTCGGTTTTGAGTGCTTCGAATTTTTCCTGCGACCATTCGACGAGGTCCATCTTGTTCACGGCCACGATGACCTGCTTGATTCCGAGGAGGCTCAGCAAATAACCGTGCCGGCGGCTCTGCTCGCGCACGCCTTCGTTTGCGGCGATGAGAAGCACCGCGGCGTCCGCGCTGGCTGCGCCGGTGATCATGTTTTTCAGGAATTCCTTGTGGCCCGGCGCGTCGATGATGACGTAATTGCGCTTCGCCGTGCGGAACTGGATCTGAGTGGTGTCGATCGTGATGTTCTGCTCCTGCTCCTCAAGGAGCGCATCGAGGAGGAATGAGTATTCGAACTCCATGCCTTCCGCATCGCAGGCTTTCTTAATCTGCTCGACTTTGCCGTCGGGGAAAGAATTGGTGTCGTAAAATATACGCCCGATCAGGGTTGATTTGCCATGGTCCACATGGCCCACGAAAACAATCTTCAGGCGCTGGGCCTCGGGCGTCGTCACAGGATTTTTTGCATCGCGCACGCTGGAGGTGGTTTCTTTTTCTGCTTTTTCGAGTGTCGGTGTGAGAGTCGTCATTATCTAAAATGTTTTACATGAAACCTTTGGCGCGCAGTTTCTGCATCGCGTTGCGTTCGTAATGGTCCTGGGCGCGACCGGCGCGCTCGGAGGTTTTCGTCACGGCCAGCTCGGCGATGATTTCGTCGATGTTCGAGGCCTTGCTCAGGATGGGGTGCGTGATCGGCCAGCAGCCGAGGGAGCGGTAGCGGTAATACTGGCCGTCCTTCTCGCTCTTGCGGGCGAAATACATCTGCGGGATCGGGATGTTCTCGCGCTGGATGTAGCGCCAGATGTCGCTCTCGGTCCAGTCGAGGAGCGGCTGCACGCGCACGTGCTCGCCGGGTTCGCACGAGGTGGTGAATTGGTTCCAGAACTCCGGCGGCTGGTCCTTGTAATCCCATTCAAACTCGGCGCTACGCGGGGAGAAATAGCGCTCCTTCGCGCGGGTGGAATCCTCGTCGCGGCGGATGCCGGTGATGAGCGCGTCAAACTTATGCTCGCGCAGCACCTGCTGGAGCGCGACCGATTTCAGCTCGTGCGTCACGGTGACCGGGTCATGCGTTTCGTAGCCGACCCCGCGTGCGCGCGCCTCCTCGTTGATCTTCACGATGAGGTCGAGCCCGTAATGCTTCACCGCCCACGAGCGGAACTCCATCATCTCGGGAAATTCGTAGGTCGTGTCGATGTGCAGCACGGGGAAGGGGATGTGGCCGTAGAACGCCTTGTTCGCGAGCCAGATCAGCACGTTCGAGTCCTTGCCCATCGACCAGGGCATGCAGATGTTTTTGAAATGGTGATACGCCTCGCGAAAAATGAAAATGCTTTGGTTCTCGAGCGCGTCGAGGTGGGTGCTGGCTTTGGTGTTTGTGGTCGCAGTGCTCATCAAATGTTGTCTCCCAAAAAAGTGTGGATGCCGCATTCGGCTTTTTCGAACCCGGTCCAACGGCCGGCGCGTTCCTCCTCGCCGTTGGCCGTGGCGCGCGTGCAGGGCATGCAGCCGATGCTCCGGTAGCCGCGGTCGTGCAGGGGATTGTACGGGATTTTATTTTCGCGGATGTAATTCCAGACGTCCTCGCGCTTCCACGTCGCCATCGGGTTCAGCTTCAGGATGTAATGGTCGCGCAGCACGTCGAAATGGTAAAGCTCGAGGATCTCGGTTTTCTTGCGCGTCTCGGATTGCTGGCGGCGCAGGCCGGTGACCCAGACCGCAAGCTGCTCCAGCTTTTTTTGGAGCGGCATCACTTTGCGCAGCGTGCAGCACATGTCGGGGTTTTTGAGCCAAAGCTCCGGGCCGTATTCCGCCGCCTGCTGCCCGGGCGTCTGCTCCGGAAAAATGGATTCGATCTTCACTTGGAAATAATCTTCAAGCCGCTTCTGCAATTGAACCGTCTCTGGGAAGAGAAGTTGCGTATCGAGTGTGAAAATCGGAAAACGCAGTCCGGCCTTGAGCGCGTGGTCGATCATCACCAGACCGGCGCCTTGGAAACTGGTGCCGATGCCTGCGCGCGCGCCGAATTTCTCCCACGCCCAGCGCAGGATCTCTTCGAGCTTCGTGTGCTCGAATTGTTCTGCGAGCGCGTAAACTTCCTCGCGGCTGATCTCTTCCAGTTGTAAAGTCATTAAAGTGGATATTGTCTATATGGTTTATAGACAATAGGGTAAAGACTCCTATTGTTTTGCTTCAGTTGCAAGGAATTTTTTATTTCGTGACCAAATAACCGACGTAAATTGTCGCCTTGGGATTTCCCTTGATCACAGCTTCCGGCGATTTAGCTCCTCCGCCGATCTGATTTGTATCCGTGGTGATGATCGCGAAGAGCGGAGTTTTGCCGGTGATCTCCTTTATGGGGAATGTGACGATGGATTGCGCCCACCTCGGATTAAAATCCGAATCAAAAGTGCTCCTGCCCAAACCCCGGCCCGCCCAGTCCATGGAAAATTGGCCGGATTTGCCGGGTTCATCGGGAAAGAATATCGCGAATTTGAATTTCAGCGGAAATGCAGAGCCATCCGTGCTTCCAAGTTGGCTGGAGCCGAAGGAGCGCACCATTTTCCCGTCTTTGTACACATCGATTACGATCCCGGCGTGCCTGGCCGTCGCCGCGCCATCGAACTCGCCATAGAATGGCGTGAGACCCAGAGCGGGCGCCGGATCATTCCATTCCGCGCCATGCAATTTCAAATCCTGCGCCTGCGCGTGAGCCGTCAGCGCGAGGCATGCGGCAACAAGCAAGCCGGCAAACAATGTTTTCATATCGCCAAGTGAAACATTTTCGAGCGGGAAGACGAGAAGATTTGCGCGGACTCCGGTCGTCAGTTCCGCATCGCCTTAATCCTTGTTCTTCTCTTGCAGAATTTCCCCCGCCCGTTATAAAAGCCGCAATGGCTCCCAGTGACAGCAAAAAATCCCTGCGGCTCGATGATCTGGAGCACAAATCGATCGACGAGAGCGATTATAAACAGAAGCTCAAGGAGCAGCAGCTCAAGTTGCTCAAATTACAGCGGGAATTGAGTGAGACCAAGCATTCGGTGCTCATCGTGTTCGAAGGGCCG
>DASZPK010000010.1:0-8695 GCA_035550335.1 Chthoniobacteraceae bacterium
TGGTTCTGGAGGCTCTCGGAATTATAGTCGCGCGCGAGGCCGAGTTCCTGGAGCTTGGGCATCACGGCGGTATTCACGACGTCAACGATGTTGTCCTCCTCCACTTGGTGGGGCATCCCATTTTTGCGTCCGAGATAGGAAATCTTCGGCGGCTTTTGGCCGAGGTCCTTCAGGCGCTTGGTGTTCGCATCGACCATCGTCTGGAGATAGAAATCGACCTCGTAGCTGGCGCGGTTTTGCACGAGCACCACGCCGTTGCGGTCGCGGATTTCGCCGCGCACCGAGGGAAGGCGCACGCGCACATTGGAGTGGCTGCCCATGCTGATCGAGAAGGCCGGGCCGCGCGCGACCTGCACCCACCAGAGCTTGGTGACGACCGCGCCAATGCCGCACAAAAAAAGAAAACCGAGCACCTGCACCCGCAATTCGATGCGGGGACGGCGGCGGCGGGAGGAGACCGGCGGCATGGCTTAGACGATCCCTTTCTTTTCAGGATTGACGTCGTATCCCACGAGTGACGCCACCCAGTTCAGGACGAAAAAGTAAAACGGAGCGATGAGGGCCGCCGCGACGCCGGAGCCGGCGATGCGCCAGCCGATGTCCGGCGTGTAAACGAAGCCGCCGCGCCGCACGGTGATCATGAGATATTGGGCGAGCAGGATGAGCGACGTGAACAAGCCGCTCAGCAAACAATGGATCTCCCATCGTCCGCGGTGAAAAAGCGGGCGAAACCCGCTCATGATTGCTCCCAAGGCTGCATAGACGAGTATCGACCATCCGAGCGAAATTTCAACCTGCGAGTCAACCACATGCGTGTTCTCCGCGAGATCGACCATGAGCCCGGAAATGAATGCCAGGCCGAGCATTCCGGGGTACGGGAGCGCCATAGCGCCGTAAAACATGATCACCGGCACGATGTAAAGATGCGCCCCGCCCAGCCACGCGAGCGGCGGAATGAATTCCTCCACGATGAGCGAGACAAAGGAAACGAATGCCAGGATGAAGAAGAAGATCATTTTTTGCCGACGACGATGAAGACATCCTGCAACGTGGTGAGATCGACGCTGGGGATGATGGTCGCCCGGCTGTCAAGTTCGCGCACCTTGAAATCCTTGATGATGCCAATAGGCAGGCCGGACGGGTAAACCCCGCCCACGCCCGAGGTATAGACCTTCATCCCCGGCTTGAGGTTCGCGTTTTTGGAAAGAAAATTGAGGCTGATCTCCGGGATGCCGGGCGAATAAATGCGCTCGCCCATCACGATCCCCTGCTCGCGCGTTCCCTCGACCACCGCGGAAACCTTGCAGTTTTCGTCGGCGATCAGGACGACGGTGCAGACGTTGTTGGCGACGGTGGTGGTCTTGCCCACGAGGCCATCCTCGGTGAGCACGGGCATGTCGGAATCCACCCCGACGTCGCGTCCGCGGTCGATTTTCACCGTGCTCCACCACGAGCCGGCGTCGCGGGCGATGATGCGGGCGGGGATCAAATTGAAGGGCGAGCGCTGCTCGTAGCCGAGGGCGTTGCGAAGCTGCTCGTTCTCCGCGGCGAGGCCGTTGTTGAATTCGTTCTTCGCGGTGAGTTCGCGGTTTTCGATCATGAGCGTCTTGTTTTCCTGCTCGAGTTCGAGGAGCGTCTTGAGTTTCTGGCGGTAATCCACGATCTCCTTGTGCAGCGACGAACCGGTGCGGAAAAACGGCGCCACCATCCCAAGGAAATACGATTGTGCCTTGATGGTGTTGCGCGGGTTCAGGGCGAGGATCCCCCCGACCGCCACGAAGAAGAGGACCAATGCAACGATGTTAGAGCGCTTCATTAATCACCATCCCCTGACAATCGAAATTCGAAAACGTTCAATCAGTGGTTCCACTGCCGGTCGGTGGTAGCGACCTGGCGAAGGAATTTCAGCTCGTTGAGCGCGCGCCCGGTTCCCTCGGCCACGGCGCTGAGCGGATCTTCCGCCACGTGGACGGGCAACCCGGTTTCCTCGCTCAAGAGTTTGTCGAGACCGCGCAGCAGCGCGCCGCCGCCGGCGAGCACAAGGCCGCGGTCGACAAGATCGGCGCTCAATTCGGGAGGGCACCGCTCGAGCGTGACGCGCACGGAATCGACGATGGTGGAAATCGGCTCGAGCAGCGCCTCGCGCACTTCCTGCGAGGTGATGGTGAGCGTCTTCGGCAGGCCGGCCACGAGGTCGCGGCCTTTCACTTCCATCGTGGTTTCCTTCTCAATCGGGTAGGCGGAGCCGATTTTGATTTTGATTTCCTCGGCGGTGCGTTCGCCGATCATCAAATTGTAGGCGCGCTTCATGTATTGGATGATCGCCTCGTCGAGCTCGTCGCCCGCAACGCGCACGCTGCGCGAAAAGACGATGCCCGAGAGGGAGATGAGCGCGACTTCCGTGGTGCCGCCGCCGATATCGATGATCATGTTTCCCGCGGCATCCTGCACGGGGAGGCCAACGCCGATCGCGGCGGCCATCGGTTCCTCGATCAAATAAACTTCGCGCGCACCGGCGCGGGTGGCGGAGTCTTTCACGGCGCGCTTTTCCACCTCGGTGATTCCCGACGGCACGGCGATGACCACGCGCGGGCGCACCATTTTGCGGCGGTTGTGCACCTTCGAAATGAAATGGCGCAGCATCGCCTCGGTGACTTCGAAGTCGGCAATGACGCCGTCCTTCAGCGGGCGGATGGCGACGATGTTGCCGGGCGTGCGGCCAAGCATGCGCTTGGCCTCGTCGCCGACGGAGAGGACTTTGTTCGTGCCGGCTTGCACGGCGACCACGGAAGGCTCGCGCAACACGATGCCGTGGTCGCGCACGTAAACGAGGGTGTTTGCGGTTCCGAGATCGATTCCGATGTCATTGGAAAAGAGGCCGAAAATCTTGTTAATCATTCAAAAAATTCTTCGTTAAGGGTGATAAAAAAATGTTGTGGTTCGTCCCGATTATCGAGAAACAAAATCGCATCACGATTTTTCTCTGAAACTCCGTCCGCAAAAATGATGCAACTTGTTTATCGAAAACCTCTAGTATGTAGGGAAACTAAGCGGCTATCGTCAAGGTAAACCACCGTAAATTTCAAAATTGCCGTATTATGGCATTTATAGCCCAAAAAGCCCTGATTTTGCTCAAAAAAACGGGGGAAATCGTGCAAACGCTGTGCATTTACGGGGCTTGCGGGATCGTGACCTTCGGGTGGGGGCTCTCCCGTCTGCTGCATTTCGACTGCAAAGGGTATGCGCCGCTCTGGTTTTGCGCCGCGCTTTTCATCTACAACCTCGACCGGCTCAAAACGGACCCCGCCGACATGATTAACACGCCGCACCGCAGCCGCAAGGCCGCCCGGCTGCGCAAAGCGAGCGCGGCCCTGGCCATGCTCGCGGCGGCGGCGCTGGTCCTCGTGCCCATGCTGGAGCGCGACTGGCTGATGGCGGCCATGGCGGTCTGCGGCGGGTTGTTTTGCGCGAACTATTCGCTGTCGCCGCTGGGGTTCCGGTTCAAGGATGTGCCGTTTGTTAAAACGTTGTTTGCGCCCACCATCGTCACCGCCGCGCTGCTCGGCCCCCCTTTCCTGGAGCAGCGGGCGGGCGGCATGCTTGTGCATTACGCCGCCGTGGCGGCGTGGACATGGTGTGTACTGATGTTTAACATGATCCTCTGCGACCTGCGCGACATCCGCGGGGATTCCAGCACGGGCATCAAGAGCCTGCCGGTGGCGCTCGGCGCGGCGGGCACGATCCGGCTGCTCTGCTGGCTGCTCGGCGCGATCGTCCTCATGTCCGCGGCGGGCCTGCTCCAGTCACCGCCCGGCAACGTGGCCGCGTGGAGATCGCTCGGCTTGGTGACGGCGCCCTATCTCGCGTGCCTGCTGGCGGTCGCGCGGGGGGCGGGGCCGCGGCCGGAGTGTTTTTACGAGTGGTGGGTCGAGGGAATACTGTTCCTTCCGGCGCTCGTTTATCCATTCGCGAGGTGAATGCGAAAACAATTCGATTTTCCGGATGGATTGGAGCATATTTTGTTTGCCAAGGATGCGTTTATGACAACATACCCCCGCGCTTGTTTTACAGCCGCCCTCGCGGCAGCCATGCTGCTGCTGGGGGCCGCGTGCTCCACCCCGTCCACGCGAATCAAGGATAGTTCGCAGGACTACCAGCGCCTCCCGGCCGACGAACAGACGCTCGTGAAGGAGGGAAAAATCCGCGTCGGTTTTGACAGGGACGCCGTCTACCTCGCATGGGGAAAGGCGGACAAAATCGCGCCCGGAATCAAGGCGGGGAAACCAGCCGAGACATGGACCTACATCGGCTACCAGCAGGAAACCGTCCAGCATTTCGACGTGATTCCCCGCCCCATAGGCCGGCACCAGTTTTCCCCGGAGCCGATCACAACGCCCGTCTACGAGAGCCATCCCTACATCCGGCGGCAGGTGCTTTTCGAGAATGGAAAAGTAGTTGCATGGAGCGAGGGGCAGCTTCCATAACAGGGGCATGGCCTATTCCTCGTATTCCGATTTTCTCGACGCGCTGGAGAAGGCCGGGGAATTGAAGCGCATCCCAGCGCCCGTCGCCACGGAACTCGAAATCACCGAGATCGCCGATCGCGAAATGAAATCGCCCGGGGGCGGCAAGGCGCTGCTGTTTGAAAAGCCGACGATCAACGGCGAGGTGTCGCCCTTCCCGGTCGCGATCAATACGATGGGCTCGTGGAAACGGATGGCGATGAGCATGGGCGCCGCGAGCGTGGACGAAGTGGCCGCGGAAATGGGCGCGCTGATGAAAGCGAAGCCGCCCGTGGGAATCCGTGACGCGCTGAAGTTGCTCGGACAGGCGTTTGAATTGCGCCACGCGCGCCCGAGGAGCGTGAACACGGGCCCGTGCAAGGAGGTCATCCACAAGTTCGACGCGTCGCCTACGCATGCCGGAGCGTGGCCCGCCGCGCCGGACGTGAACGCGCCGGCGGCGGCCATTGCGAAAACGTTGTTAAACATCCCCATCCTGAAATGCTGGCCGCTCGACGGCGGGCGTTTCATCACGCTGCCGTGCGTGGTCACGCAGGACCCCGACACCGGCGAGCGCAATGTGGGCATGTACCGCATCCAGATTTACGACGACCGCACGACCGGCATGCACTGGCAATTGCAGAAAGTCGGCGCGCGCCACGGGCGGCGCTATTACGAAACCGGCACGCGCATGCCGGTGAGCATTTTCATCGGCGGCGACCCGATGTTTCCCTTCGCCGCGACCGCTCCCCTCCCCGACGGCCTCGACGAATTCCTCCTTGCCGGCTACCTCCGCAAAAAATCGATCGAGCTCGTGAAATGCGAGACGAATAATCTCGAAGTCCCCGCCAACGCCGATTTCGTGATCGAGGGCTACGTCGACCCGAAGGAGCCATTGCGTGATGAGGGACCGTTTGGAGACCACACGGGCTATTACACACTCCCCGAGCCGTACCCGGTTTTCCACGTCACCGCGATCACGCATCGCAATGACGCAGTCTATCCCGCGACCATCGTCGGCATCCCCCCAATGGAGGATTTTTATATGGGCGGCGCGAGCGTGAAATTGTTCCTGCCAATCTTCAAAATGAATTTTCCGGAGATCGTGGACATCGCCCTGCCCGCCGAGGGGGTGTTCCACAACCTCGTCTTCGTGAGCATCAAAAAAACCTACCCGATGCAGGCCTACAAAATCATGCACGGCCTCTGGGGAATGGGCCAGATGATGTTCACGAAATACATCGTGGTGGTCGACGCCGGCGCCGACGTCCACAACACGAGCGAAGTCCTGTTCCACCTCTGCGCGAACACCGACCCGCAGCGCGACAGCACCTTCGCAAAAGGCCCCTCCGACGTCCTCGACCACGCCACGAGCGAAATCGCCAGCGGCAGCAAACTCGGCATCGACGCCACCAAAAAACTCCCCGGCGAAGGCCACAAGCGTGAGTGGCCGCCGCTCATCAAGATGGACGAGGCGACGCGGAAGAAAGTGGATCAGTTGTTTAACAAATCGTAACCTGAATAACGGCTCTTGCGAAGAGGCGCTGAATGCAGTTAAATTATGCCTGATGAGATTCCGTCCGGATCTAGTGGAAAAGCTGACTCCAGCGATGCTCAAGAAGAGCGTGGCCCTCAACAATCCGCGCTACAGACCCGAGCCACTTTTCTCAAAAACTGGGACTGGGAGCTTGTTACCGGCCTCAACCGATCTGCATGCACAAGAGGAAAAGCTCAGCATGGATATAACACGGAAACTTTTGAAGAAGTCCGGCAAGCGTGGGAAGAAAAGCGGAAAAGCGAAATAAGTTTCAAGGAACTGCTCGATTTTCTCCGCCACTGCCACGGACGCGCTCCGTTTCTTTTCTTCAACGGCAACACATTTTCTGACGTGGCGCGGCGTTCCACAGGCGCCCTGTTGGCGGAGTTCCCTCAGTCGCGCATAAATGAAGCTGGTTCCTTGACGGCAATTATGTTGCCGGCGTATTGGACGAATAGTCACTCACCATGGGGTTGGCGTCATTGACTGAATCATTCGATTTCGAAGCTGGCGACCGCGTGAAAACCTTGAAAGGAACCATGCGCGGAGTCATCCGCAAGGTCCTGCCCGATGGCCGCGTGAGCTGGCTGCCGGATGGCAACTCGATGGAGCTTATGGCGCTGCCGGAAAGCTTGCTGAAAGACGCGAAGGATTAATTCCCTTTCGGTTTCGACTGGCACGAATCGACGAAAATCCCGATGTCGCCGGCGGCGAACATATTTTTCTGGGCGTCCTTGAATTTCACCACCAGCACGGAAATCCGGATGAAGCCCGCGGGATCCTCCTTGGTCGCATAGACATAGCCGCAATCGTCCTTGTCGGAAACCTTGAGTTCCTCGAATCCCTGCTGGCCAATGGCCATCTCAGCCCACACCAGCAGCCATTTGTCGTTGGAGTATTCCACCTTGAACTCCTTGTCCTTGAGTTCCTTCAAATAGACATCAAAGACCTGCTTGGTCCCCGTCGCTGCGCCGGGAAGGCTGTAGGCCATGCGGAGAATGCTCCCGTCGCCCAGCAGGCTCAAACTGCCGCCTTTTTCATTCACGGTCCAAAAATTCACGTTGGCGTGGTCGGGGATTTTGTACCGCACAATGGTCGAGCCATCGAGGCGCTTGAGAAACGGGTTTTCCTTGCTGCCGGGAATATCGCCGGCTTCCAGGGAAAGGGTGGTGATGCAGAGGATGAACGCGAGGATTTGCTTTTTCATGGGGGGGATTTGCCGCTAAACAAAGTACCAACAACTGCTTGTCATCCGCAATCAAAAATGGCGGCTGGGCTCAGTCGCCGAACAAAACCAACTGCTCCTGCGTGCGCCGGAAATGTTTCGTGCTCAACCCCGGGAAATCGTTTTTGATTCCCGCTTTTTTGCATCCGGCCTCGAAGAGGGCGCGCATCTGCTCCGCCCACACGCCGCTGCCACGCATGCGGGTGCCGAAATTTGGGTCGTTCAATTTCCCACCGCGCAGGTCGCGGATGCGGCCGAGGATTTTTTCCTTCCGGCCGGGGTAATGTTCTTCGAGCCATTTCTCGAACAACGGCGCGACGCCATGCGGCAGGCGCACGGGAACGAACCCGGCGAACAACGCGCCGGCCTCGCCCGCGGCGGCGAGGATGGCGGGCATCTCGTGGTCATTCAGGCCGGGGATCATGGGCGCGGTCATTACGCCGGCGGGGATGCCCGCCTCGCGGAGCGCGCGCAATGCGGCGAGGCGGCGCTGCGGGGGCGAGGTGCGCGGCTCCAGTTGCTTGCGCAGCGATTCGTCGAGCGTGGTGATGGAGATCGCAATGCTCACGCAATCGAATTTCGCGAGCTGCGACAGGAGATCGATGTCGCGCGTGACCAGGTGGTTTTTCGTGATCATGCCGACCGGGTTGCGGAACTCGAGAAAGACCTCGAGGCAGCGGCGCGTGAGTTTGAACCGGCGCTCGGCGGGCTGGTAGCAATCGGTGTTGCCGCTCATCATCACGACCTCGGGTTTCCAGCGCGGCGAGGAGAGTTCCTTGCGGAGCAATTCCGGGGCGCGCTCCTTGACCATGATCTTCGACTCGAAATCGAGACCGGCGCTGAATCCGAGGTACTCGTGCGTGGGGCGGGCGTAGCAATAGATGCAGCCGTGCTCGCAGCCGCGATAGACGTTGATTCCCGCGCTGAAACCGATGTCGGGGCTGTCGTTGCGCGTGATGAGCGATTGCGTGCCGTCCTTGAAAAATTGCGTGCGCGGCAGCGGGGCGTCCTCCTCCGCGCACTCGGGATCGGGCTCGCACGCGAGGCGCTCGAATCGGTTGGCGGGGTTCGCGCTGGCTCCGCGGCCGTGGAGAGGTTGGTTCGGTGCGGGCATGAAGCCACGATAGCACCGAACGCAAGGCCCGGCATTCGCTATGCTCCCACCCAGGCCTTAAGCAAACGGGCGAACACAATGGCGATCTTCCGCGCTTTCCCGAGCGAATAGCGCCGCTCCAGCACGCGGAACCCATCGCGCTCCATTTTGTCGAGAAGCTTGCTGTAAATACCGCGCATGATCTCCGCGGCGACAAGGGCGCGGGCGTCCTCGCGCGTGAATGCCTCCTCCGCTTTCACGTAATATTCGTGCGCGCGTTTCGCCTGGAAACGGATGAGGGCATCGAACGCCTCGTTTTGCCGGCGCGCTTCGAGGTC
>DASZPK010000011.1:0-5819 GCA_035550335.1 Chthoniobacteraceae bacterium
GAGGTTGTCCCGCACCTGGTTCGCGGCCTCGATCTGCTTCTTGTGCTGCTCCCTGGCCTGCGCGAAATCGGCCAGGACACCCTCCTTTTCCTTGATGACATTGTCGCGGTGCCCGGCGAGCGCCTGCATCTCCTTCGCGGCCATCTCGGCGGCGAGGTTCAACTGCGCGATGGATTCCTCTTTTTGTTTGACAATGTTTCCGTGCTTCTGCTGTTGCGCCTCGGTCTGTTTGCGGTGGCTTTCCGACTGGTTCCTGATCTGCGCCTGGAGGTCGTTGCGATGGCGGGTGGTTTCGGAGAGTTCCTTTTGCAATGCCGCGGCCGCATTGGCATGCGCCTCGGTCTCTCTCTTGAGTTGCGCCGTGACCTCGTCCTTTTCCTGGATGATGGTCTTGATCTCGTGGTTGAGCGCATCCAGCTCGTTTTGACGGGTGACCGTCAGCGCCTCGAGTTCGGAAGCCAGGTTCGCCCTTTCGCCGGCGAGCCTGTCGCGGTGCTCCGTAAGCGCCTGCACCTGTGCTTTCAGGTCGGCGGTGGACTTGATCAAATCCGCAATCGCGCCGTCCTTTTCCGCCACGATGGCTTCGCGGTCCTTCGTGATGGCCTCGATGGCATCGAGCTGGTCCTTGCGCGCCTGCTGCAGCGCCTGGT
This sequence comes from Chthoniobacteraceae bacterium, assembly GCA_035550335.1. Classification (GTDB taxonomy): domain Bacteria; phylum Verrucomicrobiota; class Verrucomicrobiia; order Chthoniobacterales; family Chthoniobacteraceae; genus DASZPK01. The sequence continues at coordinate 651 of DASZPK010000011.1, forward strand.
GTCCATCCTCGATTTGTTTAAGCAGGATGTCGCGCTTCTGCCGCAGGCCCTCCAGCGCCTGCTTGTGGATCTCGCGGCTTTCGTTCAGTTCCGCCGAGAGACGGTCCCTCTCGATCAACACCGCATCGCGCTCACGCGTGAGATCTTCCGCAAACTTTTTGTGATCCGCCCTGGCGTTGTCCAAACCGCTCTGCGCTTCGTCGATCTGGCGCAGCAGGGAGTCGTGTTTTTGCGTAAGCGTTTCGTAGGCTGTCGCCGCGGCATCCCTGGCCTGCGCATGCTCGGCCAGTTTCTTCTCGTGCTCGGCCTGCAAATTATCGTGCCGGATTTGGAGCGCCTCTTTTTCATCCCGATGAGTGCCGCGTTCCTTCTCGAAGCCTGCCTGCAGGGCGTCGATTTTTTTCTGTAACAAATCGCGCTCCTGCCCGAGTGAATTGAGCGATGCTTTTTGCTCCTCGCTCGTTTTGACCAGCGACTGATGTTCGCCAAGAAGTTTGTTGTGCTGGCCGCGGACCGTCTCGATGGATTCCTTCAAGGCGACGCGCTCGGCCTCGAAGCCGGCGACATTCCCGGCGATTTGCTTGAGGAGGCTATCGCGTTCGCCGGCCAGCGTCTTGAGCGCCTCGCCGTGGTCGGACTCCGCCTGGGCGATGCGGGCATTGAGGGCGTCGCGTTCCTGGAGAAGTGTCTCGTGCTCCTGCGTGAGCGCATCGAGGCGCTTTTGCTGGGTGCGGTGATGCTCCTCCATGCCGCCGAGCAAGCTCTGCTTTTCGCGAATGAGATTGTCCCGCTCGCGGGTGACCACCTCGATCTGCTTTTGAAAATCCTCCTTCTCCTCGTTGAGCTGCGCCAACTTTTCGTTGCGCTCCCGTGCCAGAGCGGCCGATTGGCTCTGGATTTCCGCGAGTTGCTTCTGATAGGCCTCGCTCTCCTGCTGCAAAGCGGCGATGCGACCGGTTCGCTCGTCCAGTTCCTGTTTTACGCTCCCCTCGCCTTTCTGGAGATCGGCGATTTTGTTGCGCAGGATCTCGCTCTCCGCCTCGAAATGCGCCAGCTTTTCCTCGCGTTCGGCGATGATTTTGGCTTGATCCCCGACCTGCTTTTCGTGCTCCGCTTTGGCGCTGGCGAGCCGCGCCGCGATGTCTTCTTTTTCCTTCGTCAAGTTGCCCAACTGGAGATTCAACGCCTCGATCTGCTTCTCGTGGGTGGCGCGATCCTGCTGCCATTGGGTGACCACTTTCTCGCGCTTCCTGGCGCTCTCGTCGCGCTCCTTGACGAGGGTGTCCACCGTGCTTTTGCCGCGGTCGGCAGCAAGCTTTGCCAGCGTGGCGTCGCGCTCCTTTACCGCCTCATCGCGCAGGCGTTCCGCAGTTTCGATCTTCTTTTTGTGCTCTTCGCGCAACTGGTTCAATTGCGCCAGGGCGGCGTCGCGCTCGGCGGTGGCTTTCGTGCGCTCCTTCTCCAACGCGTCGAGCTGATTTTTCGCGCTGGAAAGTTTCCCTTTCAAGTCCTCGACGGGCGCCGCGGTTTTTTTGCCAAAGAGACCGGTCTTGATCCTGCCGCTCTTCCCCTCGGAAAGCTCCTTCAATTGCTGCTCGACGGCCGCCTTGCTGCTGGTGAGCTCGGCCAGCGTGCGCTCGCGTTCCTGGACCGCCGCGTCGCGCTCGGCTTCAAGGGCTTTGATCCGCTCCTCCTGCTCGATTTTCTGTTTCGAAATTTCGCCGACGGTCCGGTCGTGATGCTTGAGCACCTTGTCGATCTCGTCCACCAGCGAATCGACTTCTTTTTGCGCTGCCAGCTTTCCCTTTTCCAGCTCGGCCCGTGCCTCCTCGCGCGCCTTGATGGCTTCATGCAATTGCTCGGCAAGCGCGTCGAGCGGCAACTTTCCCTCGATTTCCCCTTTCTCTGCTAAAGCATTGTCCATTGGTTTCAGCGTCCAGTCCCAGCCTAACTTCTTACCCGGTGATTTTCAAATTTCCTTTCCCGCTGCGCGCAACCCGGCGGAGCCCAATGGAGCGACTCAAAAATATGCGTTTTTTCCGGAACTCCGGGCGGCTCGATTCGTACATAAAAATAAAGAGAAAATCCTGAACCTCCATGGAAGCAATTTCTAGTCCCTTTCCACGCTTCTTACAATACAAATGCGGACGATGGAGCGGATTTTCCGTCACGCTTCGATCACCGCTCCCATGCGCACCCATCACCCTGTCGTGCCGCCCCTGACACCCCCTCAATACAGCATCGTCTCCTCGGGAGGATTGGTCGCTTCGACCTTGCTCGCCTTGACGACAGCCAATGTCCTGCCCCCTTCCACCAGAAATTCCGCCGAGCCGACAACCTTGACCCAGCCCATTTCGGGCACATTCGGCTTGGTGGGGCTCTGCACGAGCACCGCAACAGGGCGCGCATCAGCCGCGCAACAAACGATAAACATCCGCACAAGCTTGAAACGATCACCGTTCGGATTGTCGCTGTTGTCCGGCATCAACTGGCCGACGAGCTCGATCGTCTGCCCCTTGAAATCGGGTCTCAGGCTGGAATCCTGCGCCGCGTAGAGCAGGTCCGTGACCTGCACGATCATGTTCCCTTCCTTGCTGCGCGGGATCTGGTCGGAGTCATCCTCAGCTTGCGGCGGCTGCGATTGGGAAGCCTGCGCGTCCTGCGGGTTGTTGCTCGGCAGGGGCGGCTCGACATAAGCGGTCGTGATTTTCGGTCGCGCGGGCGGGATGATGGTCGCGGCGCTGTTATCGAGGAGCTTGCCGACGCTCGCCGCGCTCAAGCCATCCTTCGTGATGAAAGCGGAAGCGCAAATCGGCAGCAGCAGGACCGTGAAAGCGAGGAGGCGTCCCCCGGTTCTACGGCGGAAAGCCTTTGCGGTGACCTGGCCCTGTGCGCAAGCGTCGATATTGATGGGAAACAACGCGAGGCACACTGCAAGGACCAGCATGCCGGCAGCCGCGACGAGCGCGAAATTGCCGAGCAGCGGGGTCAGGTAGGCCGACATGCGCCGGGGATGACCGCCAAAATAAAAGTAGAGGATCAAACCGCTCCAGATCGCGAGGGTCGCGCAGGGAAGCCAACGGGAGAGTATTTTTTTCATTATGATGGCATAGTCGAAACTCGCGGGCACGATAACATCACGAAGATAAAAAGTCCAATCCGAAGGACATGGCGCTACTCCGGCGGCGTCTAATACAGCGCGGTTTCCTTGGGAGGATCGACCGCCTCCACCTTGCTGGCTTTGACCACTGCCAATATCCTTCCTCCCTCGGTTGAAAATTCCGCGGTGCCCACCACCTTGATCCACGACATCGCTGCGCCCGCCGGTTTCACTGGGTTCTCAACCCACACCCAAGCAGGCCGCCAGCCCACCTGGGTATCGAGCATCCGCGCCAACTTGAAGCGGTTGCCATTCGGGTTGTCCGTACCGTCCAGCATCAACTGCCCGGTTATTTCGATGGTTTTCCCCTCGATATCGGGGCGGAGTGACGCATCCTGTGCGGCGTACAAAAGATCGGTGACCTCCAGGATCATATTGCCCTCCTTACTGCGCGGGATATCATCCGTATCATCGGGCGGGGCGGGCAGGGATTGCTGCTGTGATGACTGCAGGGGCACTTGCGGCGCTGCCGGCGTGTCATGGTGTCTGCCGAAATGAGATTCAAGAATCACCGCGCACAATATCGCAAGACCCGCACAAGCCAGCCCGAGGGTGAATATCCTCTTCATCGCAGCGTCATCGAAAGCCGGAGGCAGATTAACACCACCGCCACGAAAAGTCCAATCCCGAGAAAGAGCACGAAGCGCCGGCGGAACACGACTTGGTAAAGAAAGACCAGTTTCAGGTCGAACATCGGCCCGAAGACCATGAACGCCAGCCTCGACGCCATGGAGAAGCTGGTGAAGCTGGCCGCGATAAACGCATCCGAGGTGCTGCAAAGCGAAAGCATGAACCGCAGCGCCATCATGGCGATGATCGAGAGCGGCGCGTTGGTCGCGAGCCGGGTCATGAATTCCTGGTCCATCACCGACTTGTAGATGCTGGCGATGATCGCGCCGATTACCAGGAACAATGCGACATCGAGAAAGTCGGATGTCGCCGATTGCACGGCGCGCAGGAGTTTCCCCGAAAATCCGCCGCCCGTTTCAAGGTCGAGCGCATCGGCAGGATCGGGCGCCGAGGAAATCGTGAGACCCACGCGGCGCGCGCCCGTTGGGCCCGAGAGCACATCGGGCTGCAAAATCAGGCGCGCGGGAATCTGGCGGATGATGAACCCGACCGCCGTGGCGAGCAGGAACCCAAGCGTCAACCGCCAGCCCATGATCATGAGCGGGCTTTGTCCGCCGCCCAGCGGTCCACCGCGCCCGCGAAAAGCCATGTAGGTGCTGAACGCCACGATCGGGTTCACCAGCGGCGAGGCGAGCATGTAGGTGACCGCCGCGGAAATCGGCAGCCCCTTTTTGATGAACCGCCGCACCACGATCACGCTGCCGCACTCGCACATCGGGAAGATGCCGCCGAGCAGCCCGCTGAGGCAGATCGCGAGGGCGCTGTTCTTGGGGAGGATTTTTGCCAGCGTTTCGGAGGGGACGAATGCGTCGATCAACCCGGAGACGAGCGAGCCGAGGAGCAAAAAAGGAATGCCTTCGAAAAGGATGCCAAGGAATGTGTATGAAATATCCTGAAGGTGCGTCGTGAACCAGCTCATGTATTTTTCGGACCGGGCGGCAAATCTCGCTCATCCTCGGAAACAATCAACTCGGGCGCCTGCGGTTTGCGCGCGGGAAGCTCGAGCAGTTGCATCTGGCCAATCTCCTCATCGCCGCCAGCGCCCAGTTCCTTGAACTTCCGCGCAGTGGGGAGCACGCGCTTTTCCACGGAGGCGAGCGTCTTGTTGAACGAATCGACCGCCTGGTTCAGGCTTTTGCCCAGCGTCTCGAAGTGGCCGCCCATCACCGAAAGGCGCTCGTAAAGCTCGCGGCCAAGCGCGCTGATCTCTCCGGCGTTTTCCGCGAGCTTCTGCTGGCGCCAGCCGTAAAATATCGCCTTCAGCAGTGCGATCAACGTCGTGGGCGTCGCGAGAACCACGCGGCGGTCGGAGGCGGATTCGATGAGCGTGGGATCGACCTCCAGCGCCGCGCTGAAAAACATCTCGCCCGGGAGGAACA
>DASZPK010000012.1:0-14340 GCA_035550335.1 Chthoniobacteraceae bacterium
CCTCCGATTCGCCCGAGAACGCCGCGCGCGAAATGGAAATCGTCAAAATAAAAGAAAACAATTTGAAGCCGGTAATCGATAATTACCTTCGGTAATCGATAATCCTCGGCAAATAAAACCCCACATCACACATCACCACACATGGAACTCTCCTCACGCGCCACTTCACTCACACCTTCCCTGACCTTGTCCATCGATAGCAAGGCCAAGGCCATGAAAGCGGACGGCATCGACGTCTGCGGATTCGGGGCGGGCGAACCCGACTTCGACACGCCCGAGCACATCAAGGAGGCCGCCATCTCCGCGATCCAGGGGGGCTTCACCAAATACACGCCGAGCTCCGGCATCATCGAATTGCGCCAGGCGATCTCGGAAAAATTTCTTGTCGATAACAAGCTGGAGTACAAACCCAGCCAGATCATCGTGAGCAACGGCGCGAAGCATTCGTGTCTCAACGCCATTCTTGCCGCGTGCGGCCCGGGCGACGAAGTCATCATTCCCGCGCCCTACTGGCTGAGCTATCCCGAGATGGTCCGCATTGCCGGCGCGGACCCGGTGTTCGTGCAGACCAAGGAGGAAAACCAGTGGAAGATGACGGCGGAGGAGTTTCAGGACGCAATGACGCCCCGCACGAAGATGGTGATCATCAACACGCCCGGCAACCCGACGGGGTCGGTCTATACCCGCGAGGAGCTGGAACAGCTCGCCGAGGTGGCCGCCGGCGAGGACATCCTGATTTTGTCCGACGAGATTTACGAGAAGCTCACCTACGATGGCGCGGAGCATGTGAGCATCGCCTCGCTTTCATCGGAAATTTACAACCTCACCATCACGATCAACGGTTTCAGCAAATCGTACGCGATGACCGGCTGGCGGCTCGGCTACCTCGGCGCGCCGGAGTCGATCGCGAAGGCCATCGACTCGATCCAGAGCCACAGCACGTCGAACCCGTGTTCGTTCGCGCAGAAGGGCGGCCTCGCCGCGCTCAAGGGCACGCAGCAGCCCGTGAGCGACATGCGCGACGAATTCGACATGCGCCGCAATTACATGTACGACCGCATCTCGAAAATCTCGAACGTCACCGCGGTGAAACCGCTCGGGGCGTTCTACGTGCTGGCAAACATCAGCAAGCTTTCACTCACCTCGCAGAATTTCGCCGACCGCCTCCTGAGCAAGGCGAACGTCGCAGTCGTGCCCGGCATCGCCTTTGGCGACGACCGCACCATCCGCTTCAGCTACGCGACCAGCCTCGACATCATCAAGAACGGGCTGGATCGCTTCGAGGAATTCTGCCGCACGCTGTAAACCGGCATCGGGTATTGGTTGTTTAAACAAAAAAGGCGCTGCATCAAGCAGCGCCTTTTTTGCAAACTCGATTCGTTCCTTACGCGAGGCCTTCGATCCTCGAAACCAATTCCGTCTTGGTGAGCCGGTTTGCCTGGTCGCGCACCTCGCCGTTCTTGAAAAAGAGGAGCGTGGGAACCCCGCGGATGCCAAAACGCGCGGCAAGCTGCGGGTTGTCCTCCACGTCGACTTTCCCGATCTTGACGGAGCCAACTTTTTCATTGGCGACCTCGTCGAGGATGGGGGCGATCATTTTGCAGGGGACGCACCATGTCGCCCAGAAATCGACCACCACGGGGAGGTTCGATTTGAGGACTTCCTGGTCAAAGTTGGATTCCGTGACCGTGATCACGTTTGCACTGTCTGCCATAAACGAATCCCTGGGTGCGTTAAGTTTGGATGGTTTGGGCAAACTGGAGGATATAGTACGCGTAAGCGCACATCCCGAGGGCCAAGATACAGGCGATAATGCTGAGAGCGTTTGTCATAGGAAGAAAAGTTTAATTATTGACGGGGATGTTGTTCACGGTGGTTAACACATACATGAAGTAGTAAACTGCGACGCCGATCCATGCGAGGCCGGCCAGCAGTGCGAGGACTCCGGTTGCCGCGTCGTCGCCGGTTTGCTCGGCTTCCTCGACCTCGGCCGCGATCACGGGCTTCGCCACGACGGGCGCGACCATGGGAGCCATCGGCTGGGTCTGCTGCATCTTGACCGTGGCCTTCGGCAACACCGGTTTTTGCGGGGCTACCTGAATGCGGGCGGTCTCCTTTTTCGGCGCGGGCTTCGCCAGGGGCGGAACGGCTGCCGGGGCGGCAGGCGGCGCGCCCGGCGCAGGCGGAGGGGCGACTGCGCCAATCGGCTTCGGGGCCGGAGGCTGGCCCAAGGGGCCTGTTTTCACACCCACGCCCGGAGGTTTGGGGGGCGCACCGGGAGGTGTCAGCGGCTTGATGCCGGGCAGCCCACCGGCAGTGGAAAGCGGCTTGGGAGAAAATGCGGGAGCGCCCGGGAATGCGGCAGGAGGAGGCGGAACTCCAGGAGGTGGAGGCGGACCGGCCGGCGCGGCCGAAGGCGGAGCAGCGATGACACGCGTGGTTTCCTTTTTCGGGCTGGCAGTCGGCTGCGTGATGCGAATGGTTTGTCCCTTCGCGACCTCGGTGGACGCTGGGTCCGTGGAGGCGACTGGCGGAGGAGCCGGATTGAAACGCACGGTTTCGCGTTTGACCACGGGGCTCTCGCTCGGTTTCGAGGGAAGAGTGATGCGCACCGTTTCCTTCTTGGGATTGCTCTCGGTTGCCGCAGGCGGGGCGGGAGGTGCAACAGGAGCTGCCGGAACTGGCGGTGGCGGGGGTGGAGGGGGGGTATTGGAAGGAGGTGTGCCGGAGGGAGTTTCGTCTGCCATAATGAGTGATTTCCTATTTTGTATCTCATTGCCCGGATTTGATGTCAATAAGGGAAAGTGAAAAGTGAGAGTGGAAAGTGGGATGCTGGCGGACCGGGCGCCGCCGCTGGTTTTGGTGCTTCACGGCGTCGTTCACTTTCCACTTTCACTTTCCACTTTTATTCCGTTACGGTGCGGCGATGAAAGTATTGGTCACAGGAGGAGCCGGTTTTATAGGCTCCAATCTCGTCGCGCGGCTGCTCGGCGGCGGGCATGAAATCGCCATCCTGGACGATTTCAACGATTTCTAAGACCCCCGCGTCAAGCGGGCGAACATCGAGGCGGTGAAAGACTCCGTCCGCGTTCACGAGGCGGATATCCGCGACGAGGCCGCGGTGCATGCGATCGTGCGCGAAGGAAAGTTCGACTCGATCATTCACCTGGCGGGCCGGGCCGGGGTGCGCCCCTCCATCAGCGAGCCGCGCCTGTACATCGATACCAACATCACCGGCACTTTTCATTTGCTCGAGGCGGCGGACCGCAACGGCGTGGGGCGATTCGTTTTCGCATCGAGTTCCTCAGTATACGGAGTCATCGACACCGTCCCCTTCTCGGAGGAAATGTGCATCAATGCGACAATCAGCCCCTACGCTGCCACCAAGATTGCCGGCGAGCAGCTTTGCTCGAATTACTCGCACCTCCACGGGATGCGCTGCATCAGCCTGCGGCTCTTTACTGTTTACGGCCCGCGCCAGCGGCCCGACCTCGCGATCCACAAATTCACCCGCAACATCCACGCCGGCATCCCCGTCGACCAGTATGGCGACGGCTCGACGCGGCGCGATTACACCTATGTTGACGACATCACGCAGGGGATCGAGGCCTGCCTGCGCTACGAGGGGAAGGAACTGTGCGACGTGTTCAACCTCGGCGAAAGCGAGACCACCACGCTCGCCACGCTCATCGAGCGCATCGAGCAGGCGCTCGGCAAAAAAGCGGTCATCAACCGCCTCCCCGACCAGCCCGGCGACGTGCCGCTTACTTACGCGAATATCGACAAGGCGCGCCGTCTCCTCGGCTACAACCCGGCGACCAAGATCGCCGATGGCATCCCGCGGTTTGTGGAGTGGTATTTAAAACATGTAAATTGAACCGTGCCAAAGCGCGGCCATGAAAGCCATGCAGCCCAACAACGTCATCGAGCTTTTGCAGGCGCTGGTGCGGATTCCGAGTGTGAATCCGCACGGGGACGCGGGCGTTGCGGAGACGGGCGAGAAGCGTTGCGCGGAATTCGTCGGCGGGGTTTTGGAATCCATCGACGCGAAAGTTGAGTTGCGCGAGGTCCAGCCTGGCAGGCCGAACGTCGTGGGCGTTTTCCCCACGGACAAGCCGGGGAAGGACCGCATCGTTTTTGCCCCGCACACCGACACGGTGAGCGTCGTCGGGATGACGATCGATCCCTTCGGCGGCGAGCTGCGCGATGGGCGCGTGTGGGGACGCGGATCGAGCGACACGAAGGGGACGATGGCCGCGATGCTCTGGGCGCTGCGCGAGTTGCGCGAAAAAATTCCGTCGCTCCCATACGAAATCCAATTCGTGGGTCTCATGAGCGAGGAGGCGGGGCAGGATGGGTCGAAGGCGTTTTCCGCGGAATTGCGCGCCGACTGCGACGCGCGCGGGGTGAAGGCGTTCGCGGTTGTCGGCGAGCCGACCGGGTTTGACATTGTTCACGCGCACAAGGGCGCGCTCTGGCTCACGCTCACCACGCGCGGCCGGGCCGGGCACGCCTCCGCGCCGGAAAAATACGACAACGCCATTTACAAAATGGCCGACCTGATCCGCTGCCTCCGCGATGAAATCGCGCCGGCATTCGCCAGCATCAAGGGCCCGCTCCTCGGCTCGCCGAGCGTGAGTGTCGGCGTCTGCCACGGCGGCAGCAAGACGAACATCGTGCCCGACCGGTGCGTCGCGCAGGTCGACATCCGCACCATCCCGGGCGAATTCGACGCACTCACATTTGTTTCGCAAAAGCTGCGCGCCGTCTGCCCGGATGTCGAAATCGAACCCCTCATCTCCCCGCCGCTCTACACCGACCCCGCGCACCCGCTCATCCGCGCGCTGGAAACGGCGGGCGGGAAGTGTGCGGGCGCCTCGTGGTTCTGCGACGCCGCGATCTTCGCGCAAGCAGGCATCCCGGCGATAGCCGCCGGCCCCGGCTCCATCGCGCAGGCGCACACGGCGGATGAATTTCTCGCGGTTGCGGATTTGCAAGCGGGCGTGGAGTTTTACAAGCGTTTTATCGAAGCGGCGAGATGATTGGTAACAGAGCGTCGCAGACCCGCGAAGCGGGCCGAAGATGCCAGGGATCGACTACGAAGGAAGCACCACCAAGGCAAGACATCCCTTTCCCATGGAGCGCTACCGCTGCCACCATCGCGATTGAGGTCGTCCCTACCGATTTTGGACGCGCCGCGCGGCCGTCGATGCTGATGTACGCCGATGGTTGACGCGTCTGGTAAGACAGTTGGACGAAATACGAATTACCAACTGAATTCATCTGGGGCGTGGCGACGGCGGCGCCGCAGATCGAGGGCGCGAGCCGCGAAGAGGGCAAGGGCGAATCGATCTGGGACCGCTTTGCGTTGACGCCGGGGCATATCGACGGCGGTGACGATCTCGCGGTGGCGTGCGACCATTACCATCGCTATGCGGATGATTTCCGGTTGATGAGGGAGCTGGGGGTGCGGCATTACCGGTTTTCGATTGCGTGGCCGCGCATTTTTCCGGATGGGCACTGCGCGCCGAATGAAAAAGGCCTCGTGTTTTACGACCGGCTGATCGATTCGATGCTGGGGCAGGGCATTACGCCTTGGGCGACGCTTTTCCATTGGGACCTGCCGCAGCGGCTCGAGGATGAGGGGGGATGGCGCTCGCGGACGACGGCGGCGGCGTTTCGCGTTTATGCGGATGCGGTGGTGAAGCGGTATCGCGACCGCGTGACGCATTGGATGACTTTGAATGAGTTGCCGAGTTTCATCGGAAATGGGTATGGAAAGGGGCATCATGCGCCGGGGGCGCGCGAGACGCGCAAGGGGTTGAACCAGTGCTATCACATCGCGCTGCTGGCGCACGGCGAAGGGATGCGGGCGATCCGCGAACATGGCGGGAGCGGGGCGCGCGCGGGGATCGTTCACAATCCCAATACGCCGGTGCCGGTGACGGAAACGCCGGGGGACATCGCGGCGGCGCGCAGGCAGTATGCGCTGGAGACGGCGCAGTTGATGGCGCCGGTGCTCGCGGGGAATTACCCGGAGGAATGGCTGGAGCGCGAGGGGGCGAACCGTCCGGACATTGCGCCGGGGGACATGGAATTGATCGGCGAGCGGACGGATTTCCTGGGGCTGAATCTTTATGGCGGGTCGTTCTGCCGCGCGCGGGAGGACGGTTCGCCAGAGCCGGTGGCGTTGCCGGTGGATTATCCGCGCGCGAGCCTGGACTGGCTCAACATCACGCCGCAGGTGATGTATTGGGCGGTGCAGCATGCGGTGGAGTATTACAACGTCAAACAGATTTACATCACGGAAAACGGGATTTGCGAGCGCGACGAGCCGGAGGCGAATGGGGAGGTGCTGGATCTCGGGCGGCGCGAGTTTTACCGGAATTCGCTGCTCTCCTTGCAGCGCGCGACGGCGGAGGGGTTCCCGGTGAAAGGGTTTTTTGCGTGGTCTTTCATGGATAATTTTGAGTGGGCGGAGGGGTACGGAAAACGGTTTGGAATTGTGCATGTGGATTACGCCACGCAAAAGCGGACGCCGAAATTGAGCGCGCAGTGGTACTCGCGGATGATTGCGGAGAACCGGGTGCTGTAAACGACGGTCGTTTTTAAACACGGAGATACGGAGGAAACAGAGAAGCACGGAGAAAGATTGTAATTTTCCACTCTCTGTGGACCTCTGTTTTCTCCGTATCTCCGTGTTTAAAAAAGGAACGCATTTCCCCGCACTTGCCCTTTCAACGCCAAGCTGCGAGATTCGCGGGCTTTTCCAAATTCATGCTTACGATTTCACAGGTCAGCAAAGCTTTCGGCGGGCGCATCCTTTTCGAGGAGGCGTCGCTGCAGGTGAACCGCGGCGACCGCATCGGTCTCGTGGGGCCCAATGGCGCGGGGAAGACGACGCTTTTTTCGCTGATTCTCGGGGAGGCTTCGCCGGACGAGGGACGGGTGTCGCTGGAGCGCGCGGCGACGATCGGGTTCCTGCCACAGGAGAATGCGCCGGTGGGCGATGAGACGGTGCTGGAGCTGGCGTGCGCGGCGTCGCCGGAGATCGCGAAGGCGCAGCGGATCATGAAGACGACGCCGGAGGATTCGCCGGAGCATCATGATGCGCTGGCGGTTTTCGACGAGCACGGGGGGTGGCAGCTTGAGCCGAAGGCGAAGCGGATCCTTGCGGGGCTGGCGTTTCGCGAGGCGGATTTTGAGCGCCCGGCGAAGGCGTTGAGCGGCGGGTGGGTGATGCGCGCGCACCTGGCGCGGCTGCTCGTGCAGGAGCCGGATTTGCTGCTGCTCGACGAGCCGACGAACCATCTCGATCTCGAATCGCTGGTGTGGTTTCAGAATTACCTGCTCGGTTATCCGGGGGCGATCCTGATGATTTCGCATGACCGGGAGTTTTTGAATCAGCTCGTGGGTTCCATCGTGGAGATCGCGCACAAGCGGCTGAACCGCTACCGCGGCAACTGGGATAAATACGTGGCGGAAAAGGCGGCGCGCGAGGAGCAGCAGCTGTCGGCGTATAAAAACCAGCAGAAGGAAATTGCGTCCCTGCAGGAGTTCGCGGACCGGTTTCGCGCGAAAGCGAGCAAGGCGTCGCAGGCGCAGAGCAAGCTCAAGCAGATCGAGCGGATGGAAAAAATCGAGGCGCCGCAGGCCCGGGAGAAGACGGTGCATTTCCGTTTTCCGCAGCCGGGGCGGAGCGGTTCGCGGGTGATCACGCTCAAGAATGTGAACCACGCGTATGGCGACCTGCGGGTATATGAGGGGCTGAATTTCGAGGCGGAACGGGGACAGCGGACGGTGCTCGTGGGGCCGAATGGGGCGGGAAAATCGACGTTGCTCAAGCTGCTCGGCGGCGCGCTCGCGGTGCAGAGCGGGGAGCGCGAACTCGGCCACAATGTGAAGGTGGGTTATTTTTCGCAGTACCGCGTCGACATGCTGAACTTGAAGCACACGGTGCTCGAATGCGTGCTCGACATGCCGAACCCGGTCTCCGAGCAGACGGCGCGCACAGTGCTGGGGTCGTTCCTTTTCCGCGGCGACGATGTGTTTAAACATGTGGCAGTGCTCAGCGGCGGCGAGAAGACGCGGCTCGCGCTGGTGAAGTTGCTGCTCGACCCGCCGAACCTGCTGCTGATGGACGAGCCGACCACGCACCTGGACATCGGGAGCATCGACGCGCTCATCGGGGCGTTGAAGCAGTACGAGGGGACGCTCATTTTCATCAGCCACGACGTCCATTTCATCCGGGCGATGGCGACAACAGTGTTACACATCAGCGCGGGGAAGCTCACGCCTTACGCGGGGGATTACCAGTATTACCTCGACAAGTCGAAGGCCACCTCCGCGCGCGCGGCGCTCACCGCGGGCGAGAAGCTTCACAACGAGCAGCCCGCGAGCGCGCCCGCTGCAAACACCGCGGCCCCGGCCCCGGGCATGCGGGAATCGCGCGAGCAGCGCCGCGCCGAGGCGGAGCAGCGCAAGGCGGAGGCGAAGGCGAAGCGCGACCTGGAAAAGCAGGTGGCGCATTTGGAGATGCAGCTCGCCACGCTCGAGGGCCGGCAGAAGGAAATCACGGCGGAGCTGGAGAAGCCGGAGACGTATGCGGCGGGCGGCGCGGCGATGCAGCTCAACCGCGACCTCACGTTGGTGAGCGATGAGATCGAACGCATCACTGCGGAGTGGGAAAAGCTGGCGGGAAAAATCCAGGCAACCTCCTGAGCAGCGCGCATGGTGGACAAACGCGCGGCGATGTTCTAGAAATAATTCCCGCTCCCCGCGGCCAAGCCATGAATCCCCCGTTCCGTTGCACCCAGCCATGATCGCCGAGAAGGATTTTGCGGGGAGGCAATCCGTGGGGAAACGCAAGCGGCAGGAGGATGCGTATGCGTTTTCGGACATCCCGGGGGACGACGGCGGGCCGGGGATGTTTGTGGTGATCACGGATGGCATGGGGGGGCACACGTCGGGCGAGCAGGCGAGCGAGATCGCGTTGGAGAGTTTTGTGGATGCGTTTCATCTCGTGGAGGCGACGTCGACGGCGGTGCGTTTCAAGTCCGCCGTGGTGGCGGCCAACCAGGCGATCGCGGATGCGTTGAAGGAATCGCCCGAGCTCACCGGCATGGGCACCACGCTGCTCGCGGCAGCGGTGACGCCGCAGGGCCTCGAATGGCTGAGCGTGGGCGATTCGCCGCTTTATATCTGGCGGGCAGGAACTCTCACGCGATTGAATGCGGACCATTCTTTTCGCCCGATGCTGCTGGAGATGGTGGAGTCGGGGGAATTGAAGCACACGGATGCCCTGAGGCATCCGCTGAAAAATTTGCTCCGCGCAGCGCTCACGGGCCGGAGGATCGACCTCATCGACCAGCCGAAGGCGCCGATCGAACTCTACGAAGGCGACGTGGTGCTGGCGGCGACCGATGGCATCCAGACCCTGCGCGACGAGGACATCTGCGCCTTGATGACGCGATGGGCGGAGGCCGATGCCGGCACGCTGGCGGGCGGGTTGCTCCAGGCCGTGCTGGATATCAATTACGTGAAGCAGGACAATACGACGGTCGCCATTATCAAAATCTCCAGCGCGGGTTTTGCCGCCCATTGACCCCGGTCAACCCGGCAAAATTGAGCGACCATTTGCAGTTTTGCGTGGGTTGGATGCACGCGCGCAAGTCCCCGCACACGATTCACTTGTGGGGTTGCGAAAAGAGACGAACCTCATGTTTTCGATAAATAAATTTGTTCGAAATAGGGTTGGGCATGCCACATGCTTTATTTTTAGTGGTCAGACAAAAAATCAACCGCCGTGACACCAATAGCCTTCATGCCTAAGAAGAGCCGCGCATCAGGATTTACCCTTGTGGAAATCATGATTGTGGTGGGTATTATCGCGCTGCTGGCCGCGATCGCGGTGCCGAATTTCCTGCGCGCCCGCAAGCGCTCGGAGGCGACGCGCATTCTTGAGGATTTGCGCGTGCTGGATTCGGCGCTGGACCAGTATGCCATCGACACCGACCGGACGCCCGGTTTCTCGCCTGCTTTCGCGGACCTCCAGAATTACCTCAAGACCGGCACGATGCTTTATTATAGCGGCGGCACGGATTTATTCGGCGATACGTATGGGCCGTTCACGGTGGACTCGATGCCCGAGGTGCCGGTGAATGCGTATAACTCGCTCTCGGATGTGATCGAGCCTTCTTTCTGGTCGCCCTTCCCGCCGCCGGGACCCTGATTCGCTCTCCTCATCAAAGGGTTGCCGCAACATCGCCGCGCGCTTAGCATGCGGCGCATGACGACAGACACCAACTCCGCCAACGCCGCCGATCCCATGGCGTGGCTGCGCTCCATCATGGCGCGGTTGCGCGCGCCGGACGGCTGCCCGTGGGACCGCGAGCAGACGCATGCTTCACTGCGGGCGGGCCTCGTCGAGGAATCGCACGAGGTGGTGGAGGCAATCGACAACAAGGACGACGCCCATCTCGCCGAGGAACTGGGCGACCTGCTGCTCCAAGTGGTGTTTCACAGCCAGATCGCGAGCGAGGAAGGGCGGTTTGATTTCGACACGGTGGCTCGCGGCATCTCGGAAAAACTGGTGCGGCGCCACCCGCATGTTTTTGGCGACGTGAAGGCGGCTGATTCCAAGGAAGTGCTCCGGCAATGGGACGATATCAAGCGCGCCGAAAAAGCGGCGAAAGGAATCGCGCCCGCGGAGCCCTCGGCGCTTGACGGGATTTCCTCCGCGCTGCCGGGCTTGATGCGCGCGGAGAAGGTGCAGAAAAAAGCGGCGCGCGTCGGGTTCGACTGGCCGGATGCCGCTGGGCCGCTGGAAAAAATCCGCGAGGAAGCCGCCGAGGTGGAAAAGGAAATCGCCGCCGGCGAGACGGCGAAGCTGGAGGACGAGATCGGCGACCTGCTTTTTTCCGTGGTGAATCTCTCGCGCAAGCTCGGTGTGGATGCCGAGCTGGCCATGCACCGCGCCACGGTAAAATTCACCGGGCGCTTCCAGAGGATGGAGGCGCTGCTCCGCGAACGTGGCGAAAAACCGGGGGATCTGACGCTTGCGGATTTGGACAAGGCATGGGATGCGATCAAGGAAGCGGAAAAGTAGGGCCTTCGCCAGCGACACGGCGGGATTCCCCTCGACGCAAAAGGGGGTTTCCGCTATTCCACGCTGGCGCAAGCATGAACGCGGTTGTATTTTGATTCGTTCGCATGGGAGTCCTCGATTTTTTTCGCAAACCAAAGGCCAAGGCTGCGTCCGCGGGGGCCGCATACCCGAAGGAGTTGCCGTCCATCAGCTATGCGATCGCGTATTTCGTGCTTCCAAACGGGATCTATCGCGAGGCCGAAAAATTGATTTCGGCATGGACGGACCCGGCGGGCGCGGGCGGCGCGGTTTTGTATCACATGGGGTGCCGGTTCAAGGGCGTTGAGGCCGTCGCCGCGCATGGGGCGCTGTTCCATACGTTCTGCGGGCAACTGGACGATGCGACCGATTATTACCTGCTCGAATATCCCACGCCACCCCCGCTCGATTTTTCAAAACTTTTCCCCGGAAAAAATGTGGCCGAGGCGGAGGTGCCGGTCCTGGCGCCCTGGTTCTCGGCGATCCTGGTCAGCCGCGAGACGGGCGCGCTGTCGTATTACGTGCTCGGGCAGTCGCCGGTCGGCGGCGGCACCACGCTGCGCTCGGTCGCGGCCGATGGCGTGAATGGCAATCTCGGGCCGGGGCCCGCGCCGCGCAGGGAGACTTTCCTCGCGGCGTTGCGCGCGCTGCTTCATCCGGCGACCTGACAAAAAACCGGAGGTTGACCGCAACTCCAACATCCCCCAATTTCAATACCATGGCTGGCGAAAACGAACTTCTCACGACAAACCGCAAGGCGCTCACGATCAACCTCGACGACACGAAATACGGCACCTTTGCCGAAATCGGCGCCGGGCAGGAGGTGGTGCGCAATTTCTTCCAGGCCGGCGGCGCGGCCGGCACGGTGGCGAAAAGCATCTCGGCGTACGACATGAAATTCAGCGACGCCATTTACGGCAAGTCGCCCCGCTACGTTTCCCACGAGCGCCTCGAGACGATGCTCGACCACGAGTACGCGCTGCTCAAGGAACGCCTGTGGGAAGCGCGCTCGGCCACGACCAAGTTTTTCGTTTATGCGAACACGGTGGCGGCCCGCAATTACAAGGGCACCAACGAGTGCCACGGGTGGATGGGGATTCGCTTCCAGACCGAGCCGCAGGGCGAGCCGAGCGACATCGTCATCCATGTGCGCATGTGGGACAAGGAGAACCTCCTCCAGCAGCAGGCGCTCGGGGTCATCGGCGTGAACCTCGTTTACGGCGCGTTCTACCTGCGCGAGGACCCCAAGGCGCTCGTCAAATCCCTCGCGGACCAGCTCGGCATCGAGCGCATCGAGGTGGACATGATCAAGTTCTCCGGGCCGGCGTTTAAACAAGTGAATAACAGGCTCATGAGCCTCGAACTCGTGCGGCTCGGGCTCACGAACGCCGTCATGTTCAGCGCGGATGGCGACGTGGTGCAGCCCTCCGAGGTGCTGCACAACAAGGCGATCCTCGTCGAGCGCGGCAGTTTCCGGCCCGTGACGCTCGTGCACATGGACATGCTGCGATGCGCCTGCGCGCAGTTCGCGCAGGAGCCGGGGCTCAAGGGCAAGGAGGTCGTGGTCCTCATGGAAATCACGATCAACAACCTGCTCGCGGCCGGCCAGATCGACGTCGAGGATTTCCTCGCGCGCGTCGACACCCTCTCGGCGCTCGGGCACGACGTGCTCATCTCGAATTACTCCGAGTATTACCGCCTCAGCGCCTATTTCCGCCGCTACACGAAGGAGATGGTCGGCATCGCGCTGGGCGTGAACAGCCTGCTGGAGCTGTTCAACGAAAAATACTACGAGAACCTCGCGGGCGGCATCCTTGAGTCGTTCGGCCGCCTGTTCCGCAACTCGGTAAAGCTCTACGTTTACCCGATGCGGCAGGATGTTTTTTCGCGCTACCTCGCGAGCGCCGACGGAGCCGACGGCGCGGACCGACCCGCGATGTCCGCGAGCAGCTTTGCCTCGAATGTGCTGATCACGGCGCGCAACGTGCAGGTCACGCCGCGGCTGCAAAACCTCTACCAGCACCTGCTGGAGAACCATTACATCGAATGCCTCGTCGGCTACGATGAAAACGTCGGCAATGTTTTCTCGCGCGACGAATTCAAGAAGATCCGCGTCCAGGATTCGGATTGGGAGAAATACGTGCCGGCGAAGGTGGCGGAGATCATCAAGGCGCGGAACCTTTTTGGGTACCACACGGCTGCGCAGTAGTACTCTCCGCAAGTTCGCTGCGAGTGAGGCGGGACTGGTCCCGGCTCCGTTGGAACTGGAGTTTGTGGACTAGATTTTCTCGTTTCCGGGCGTTTCTCCTTATGGCATTATCTGCCGTGAGCATGACGAACGTCGTAGGTATTTTTGAAGCTCCCGCCTATGAGCGAGGGAAGAAGCTAGCCGAGCGGTTTCTCATTCAGATTGATAGTTGGGAAGAAACTGAAAATGCCGGTTACTTCAGCTTGATAAGTACATTTTTTGAAGATTTTGCGCAACGAGATGCGGGATGCTCCATTCATTGCATCAATGTTCTCGTTGTGCTTGCTGGAAATGATCTCCCAGTTGCCATCGAACGAACCGGGGAAATGTTAAAAGAATTCGGAAAGTTTCAAAAAGAGTGGATTCAAGATTTGGGCACTGTAAAAGAGCCGGGGCAACCGGAGCGCCGTGTTGGTGTCCTTCTTCAAAAGAAGCGTCTTTTGGCAGTTGTACGCATGCTTCGCATGATATTTTCCACCGCGAAGAAAAATCGACATTGCGTCGTGTTTGGGAATGGTATTTTGCGCCGCCCTCTTCTTGGGGAGACTGTTCCAGAAGGAACGGAGATTTATTCCTGACTATTCAAAAAAAATCCACGAGGTCGTGGTACGAACGGTGTTCTGCGCTGCGCGGCGCGGATCGGCGAAGGCTTGTCAGACTGACTGCTGACGGTCAAACAGAGGACGGCTGACACAGCCGCCTCTACAATCATTTTTCGACGCGCCACGCGGGCCGTTGTCACCATTCGCATTTTGGATTGAGGACAGCACCGCTTTGACGCATCATCACACCCATGAGCACCCCCGGGCAGCAACCGCCGAAACCTCCCATCAAAAAGCCGCCGCTTCTCGTGAAGCGGACTCAGCAAATCATCCGCAAGATCGAGAAGAAATTGGGGGCGGCGTTTTTGGCGTACTGGAACTCCACCAACGGGAGCGTGTGCCAGAACGATGTGATCGGTCTTTAC
>DASZPK010000013.1:0-3763 GCA_035550335.1 Chthoniobacteraceae bacterium
CTTCGTCACCGATTCCAAAACAGACCATTGGCAGGACGTTTTTCTATTCGATTCTCACCCTTGGCGTGATCGCGCTCCTGCAGATCGGCGCGGTGGGCTGGGCGTTCATCAAGCAGTTTCATTCCGCCCCGCGCGACAGCCATCTCGCTTTGCGCGGCATGCCGACGCCCGCCTCGACGGATCTGACCGGCGCGCCGATTCTCGAAAATCCCACGCCCGCGCCGCTCACGCTTGCCAAGCCGACGCCGATCCCGATGCAGGACCTCAACCCGGCGATGAATCCCGCCCAGGGCCGGCTCGACGAATTGCTGGCGAAGGCAAAGGCGCTGAGCGACCTCGGCGACATGAGCACCGCGCTCACCCGGTTGCGCGAGGCGCTCGTGCTTGCGCCGGAGGATCCGCGCGTGCTCTCCGGGCTGGCGCTCGTTTACGAAAAAATGGGCCAGGCCGACAAGGCGAACGAATACTGGCAGCATATTTACAACGAGGGCAAAAACGCCGGCGACTTTTACGACATGGCGGAGAAAAAGCTCTTCCCGGATAATGTCGCCTCCGGCACCGACGATTCCGGGCTGAAGTACGACAGCGAGGGATTCCCGCCCAATTCCGTGCTCGCGCTGGTTGACATCACCAAGACCGATTCGCGCGACGCGCCCGGGAAAAAATTCACGCTCAAGGTGCCCGTGCGCAGCCGGCCCGGGTCGCAGATCGATGTCCAGGAGGTGAAGGTCTACGTGTTATTTTACGAGCAGCTCCCCGACGAGACCGTGGTGATCAACAATGCCGACGTGGTTTCGCAGTGGATCACATCGCCCATCGACTGGAGCCAGAATAACATCCAGATTCTCTCGGTCGGCTACACCGCAGCCTCGCTCAACCCGAAGATGAAGGGGGCCGAGGAGCGCGCTTATTACGGCTATATCGTGCGGGTTTATTACAAGGGTTCGCTGCAGGATGTGCGGGCGGAGCCGGCCAAGCTCCTCACCCAATTTCCGCCTCCTCACCTTTTGACGAACGGGGACGAGCAGTGAACATCCTTTTGGTTGACGACGACAGCGACGCGATCGATGTGCTGCGGCCCATCCTGGAGTCGATCCCCGGCGTGGAGGTGCGCAGCGCGACCGATGGCGAGGCGGCGCTGGCCCGGGCGCTCGAGTGGGGCAAGGTCGATTTGCTCGTGACCGATGTCGCCATGGAGCCGATGAACGGCTTCACGCTGCGCAACAAAATCGAAAACCGCCTCCACGCGGTGAAGACGATTTTCATGAGCGGCTATTCGCTCGACGAATACGAGGAATACACCAACGGCAGCCCGGTGCTTGTAAAACCCTTCGATGCCGATTCGCTGCGCGACCTTGTGAAGCGGGAAATGCCGCAGCAACCGAAGCCCGGGTTGATCGGCGCCCCGACCGCTTCGCTGCCATCCGCCGCGATTCCCGCGGCGCCCCCGGCCGCACCGACCGTTCCCGCGCCGACTGCGTTGCCCTTGCCTCCCAAGCCTTCTCCCCCGGCCCCGCTCCCGGTCGCCCCGGTCGAACAGCCGGCCATTGCACCCGTGGTACCCCAGCCGCCCGCGTATGAAATCCCCGCGCCTGCTGCCGAACCGGCCGAACCGGAGATCCCTGCTCCCGCGCCCGAGCCGCCTGCGCCTGCCGCGCCTGCCGCGCCATTGCGCGGAGCGGCATTGGTGGGGCAGACGCTGGGCAATTACAAGATCGTCTCGCAATTGGGCGAGGGGAAACGCGGCTCCGTTTACGAGGCGCTCCAGACCTCGATGAACCGCACCGTCGCGCTCAAAATGCTTTCGCTGGAATTGCAGCAGGAGGTGACGACCCGCGAGCAATTCGTGGCCGATGCCCAAGCGAAGGCGAAGGTCCAGCATCCCGCCATTCTTTCCGTGTACGAGGCGGGCGAATCGGGCCCCTATTGCTATTACACGCTGGAGTATGTGGAGGGTTCGAACGTCGCCGATTACATCCGCCGCAACGAAACCGTGAGCGATGCGACCGCGCTGCAACTCGTGCGCGCCGCCGGCGAGGGATTGCTTTATCTCGACCAGCAAAAGATTTCCCACGACCCGCTCGAAGCCGGCAATCTCTACATCGACGCCAACAAGCATCCCCGCCTGGCGAATGTCGCCACGCAGCACGAATCCCATCCGCAGACGCAACAGGAAATCATTTCGCTGTCGCAGATCATCAAAAAAGTGCTGCCCGAGGGGCGCGCGGCCGACCCGGCGATGCAGGGGCTGCTCCACCGGATGTCGGTGCCGGGCAACGCCGGTTTCCTCTCATGGGGCTCGCTCTTGCAGGCGGTGAAGGCGCTCGAGCCGAAGCTGATTCCCGCGGGCGGGTTCAAGATCACCGCGCAGGATGTCGCCGCCATCCACGCCGTCGAGGAAGCCAAATCGCACAAGAAACGCGCTCTCATGGCCAGGCTCGGCGTGGCGGCGGGCGTGCTGGCGCTGCTCGCGGCGCTGGGAGCGGTTTACTGGTTTTTCTTCCGCTCCAACGAGCGGAACCTCAACAAGATGGTCCACATTCCCGCCGGGGAGTTCATTTTCCAGGACAACCAGAAGGTCACGCTCCCGGAGTACTGGATCGACCAATACGAGGTGACCATCGGCGAGTACGCGAAGTTCCTCAAATACCTCGAGGAGCATTCCGAGGAGAGCCGCAAGTGGGACCACCCCCGCCAGCCCGGCTCGAAGCTCTCGCACAAGCCGAAGGATTGGGACCGCTATTACGCCGCCGCCAGCGCGTACAGCGCGAAGGACCGGATGGTGGACGGCATCGCCATCGACCTGAACTATCCCGTGTTTGGCGTGGATTGGTGGGACGCCTACGCCTATGCGCGCTGGGAGGGCCACCGCCTCCCCACGGAGCAGGAGTGGGAAAAAGCCGCGCGCGGGACCGACGGCAGGCTTTATCCCTGGGGCAACGATTTCGACCCGAAAAAATGCAATTCCGCGAGCGATTTCCCGGGCACCAATGCCGCCCCCGGATCGATCGACGGCTACGCGAAATGGTCGCCAGTCGATGCGATGAAAGAGGACCGCAGCCAGTTCGGCGTGTGCGACATGGCGGGCAATGTGAGCGAATGGACCGATACGGGCGATACCACAGGCTCCATACGCGTGGTGCGCGGCGGTTCGTGCCATTCCGTCGACGTGCTTTCGGGCATGCCGGACGTGAAGGTGACGAAGCGTTTCACCGACCTCGCCCCGGGCGACAGCAGCCCGTACGTCGGTTTCCGCACCGCCTCGAGCAGCGCGCCCGACGCCAAGTAGGCGGTCTGCGAAGATTCGGAGGGAAATATTTTTTGTAAATCCGTCTAACATCGGCTAAGGAATAACCCCCACATCCACACCATGCACATCCGACGCCGCCTTTTTCTGCTCCCGCTCCTGCTACTGGCATTCGCGCCGCGGCTCCATGCCCAGGTCAAGGTGGAGATGGGATTCGAACGCCGCTTGTGGGTGCTTTACGAGCCGATCCCGATCACCGTGGCGATCACGAACCTCTCCGGCCACGACCTTCACCTGGCGGATTCCGACACAGAAAAATGGTTCAGCTTCCAAGTCACGCAGGACGACGGCCCCAACGACAAACGCGTGATCGCCCCGTTGGATGTCAATTACAAGCTGTCCCCGCTGGTCATCCCGGTGGGCGCCACCGTGAAGACCCGGGTAAACCTCAGCAACCTCTACGAGGTGCAGGACATCGGCCTTTACCGCTTCAAGGCCACGGTGTACGACCGGGAC
>DASZPK010000014.1:0-8370 GCA_035550335.1 Chthoniobacteraceae bacterium
GCGCGGGGACGTGCTCGCGGCCATCGAACGCGCCGTCGCGGGCGGCGTTCCCCTTTCGAGCCTCATCGTGATCGAATACGCCAACGAGCCGGTGCGCGAAGGGCAATTCCGCAAGCTCTCCGCCTTCCGCATTGGCCGCGAAATCGTCCCGCATTTCTCGGTGAACGACGGCCAGTGGCTCGTGAAATACGGGCGCATGGACCCCTCCATCGAGGACCTCTACCTTGAGGAGCAGCGGATGCTGGAGGCGAATCCGTATGCGGAGCACCTGCAAAAAGTGTTCGACGTCGCCGGCATCGAATATGGGCGCGCCGATTTCGGCCTGCTCAAGGGGCGCATCCAGGTTTACGAGATCAACACCAATCCGCACATCCCGCCGCCGCACAAGCACCCCTCCGCCACGCGCATGCAGAACGTCCGCGTCGCATGGGAAAAATATCTCCAAGCGCTCCGCGCCATCGACAGCCCGTCCGGTCCGCCGGTGTGGTTCCGCCGGAAGGAACTGGATCCCGGCATCCTCGGCGTGATGAAGCACGATTGCGTGGAGGAAAACGCGCGGCTGGCGCGCAACCGGGAGGCGCAGCACGAGCACGATGCGCAGCTCCGCCTCATCGAAAATCTCCAGCGCGTCAAATACGCCGTCGGCACGGACATCGATTTCACCGAGGGCGGGAACGGCGATTTTTACACCCGCAAGGGCTGGTGCCCTTCCGAGCCCTGGGGGAGGTGGACCGCGGGCGCGGAGGCCATCGTGCATCTCCGTTTCAAGCAGCCGCCCGGGCGCGACATCTGTTTGACAGCGTTTATAAAAGCCTTCGCGCCTCCCCTGCGCGCCATCGTGCATGTGAACGGCGAAAGGCTTGCCTCGTGGGAATTGAAAAACGCGGCGTTCCGGAAATTCCGCGCCGTGATCCCGCATGAAAAACTCCGGGCCGGCGAAGCCGGGATCCGGTTTGAAATCCGGCATCCGCGTTCGCCGAAAAGCCTCGGCTTGTCGCAGGATGCGCGGCCGCTCGGGCTCGGATTCGCGCGCATGAGGCTGGATTGGAATCAAGGCTGGAGACGGTTCGCCCCATTCTGATAAGGATTCCCGATGCGTTGCGTGGCCATCACTTGTGCGAGAAACGAAGCCGACATTATCGAGCCTTTCGTCCGCCATACGCTGGCTTTCTGCGACCAGGTGATCGTGCTCGACCACGGCAGCACCGACGCCACGCCGGAAATTCTCCGCGGGTTGGGCGGCGAGGGGCTGCCATTGCATGTGACCCGCGACGAATCCATCGGGCGCATGCATGTCGACCACATGAACCGCCTGCTGCGGCTCGCCGCGGAGGAGTTCGCCGCGGACTGGATCCTCTGCCTCGATGCCGACGAATTCATCGCGGGGCGTGTCGGCCGCTCCTTTCTTCCCGCCCGGGTTGATGACACGACGCCGTGCTTGAAAATTCGCCCGCGCACCTATTATTCCCAGCGCGCCGATTCGCCGGGCGTGCTCAATCCCGTCGAGCGGATCACCCGGCGGCTCGCGCGCGAACCGCAAGGCGACGGCGCCTCGCCGTTCAAGGTCCTCGTCCCCGGCCCGCTCGCAAAACTGCCCGGCGCGCGCCTTGCCGCGGGCAATCATCTGCTTCGCATTGACGGCGTCGAGGCGGCCTCGCAAATCCTCGACGATGTGTGGCTCGCCCATTTTTCCCTGCGCACGCCCGGCCAGTATGCGATCAAGCTCGCGTCCAAGCGCCTCCATGCCCATCGCTTCATTTCGCCGCACGGCGACGAGGGCGCGCAATACGGGGAGGCGTATGCGCGCATGACGAAAAGCTACTCCGCCTTCGCGGCGAATTTTTTTGAGGAACGCCTCGCCTACCTTCCCGCGCACGACCCGCGCGAGGTGGTTGCCGATCCGCTCGACTACCGGGGCGGGCCGCTGCGCCACACCGCGCCGGTCCCCGACATGGACAACTTTGCCCGACAGATGCTCATCCTCGCGGAGAGCCTCGCGCTCACGGCGCCGGCGCCTGTCGCGCACGCGAACGGGGATGTAAAACATCCGTTATTCACCATCGAGGTCTTCAAGCCAGGCGGCGGCACGGCGCACCGGTGCGGCGATGCCGCCAGGCGCCGGCTCGAATTTCCCCTCGGCCTCGCACCGGGGGACGACGCCCTGCACCTGCGCGTGGGGGGGGAACCCGGCATGCTCGAAATCACCCGGTTCGCCCTCGTCCATCCCGGGTGCGCGGCATCCGCCGAACGGGAGTTCGACGCGGATGCCCTGCGGAAAAATTTGCGCGTCGTCTCCGATGCCGCCGTGCTCCATTCCGGCAACGTCTATCGCCTTCTCCTCTCGCGCGAGCCCGCCGTGCTCGTTTTTCGCAATTGGCGCGATGCCGGCCTGCCGCCCCCCGCGGCGCTCCGCGTGGAAGTCCGCTTCGACGGCCAGCCAGACAAGTCGGTCCTGCTCCATCCCGCCGCCCTCAACGCCATGAACCGCGACGCCGCGGCACGCGAGATCGCCGAGGAAAAGTTCCAGCTCCTGCGGGAGCGCGTGAAATATTTGCCCGGCAGCGCCATCGATTTTTCCGAAAAAGGCGACGCCATCCTCCACACCCTGGCCGGCTGGTGCAACCCGGAGTCGTGGGGCACGTGGACCGAGGGGAACGAAGCCACTCTCGCCATCCGCCTCGCGGAAATCCCGCGGGGCGGTCTCGTATTGAACGCGAACGTAAAAGCGCTGACTGCGCGCGGGCAGCCAGGAGTTTGCGCCACGGTTTGCGTTGCCGGCCAGGACGTCGCCACGTGGACGGTGGGGCACGACGATTTCAAGCAATACCGGGCGAATATCCCCGCTTCGGCCATCCGCGATTTGCGATGCGCGATCACGTTCAAGATCGCGAATCCCCGCTCCCCCGCCGGGCTCGGCATCTCGAGCGACAACCGCCAGCTCGGGCTCGGCTTCGGCAGCCTGGAGTTGTGCGCGTAGCCAAAGCCGGGAGCAGTTTTCCGGCGATGCCGTCTAATGGACATGCTCCCGATGAAATCCCTCCTCGCCGCCGGCTTGCTCCTCCTGCTTTCAGCCTTGGACGCGCGCGCCACTTTCGCGGTCATTGAGAGCTTGGAATGGAACACCGATCATGCCTCGCGAATCGGCGTTTATAAAGCAACCGAAGGTAGCACCCTCGATCTTGACGAATCATTGAAAGGCGATGCGCCCAAGACCGCGCCGGTTCAGGACGGGAGTGCGGAGGCGGCGGGCGACCGGGTCATCGTCTTCTTCGACCCATCCGGGAAGGGGCAAGGGTCG
The DNA here is from genome assembly GCA_035550335.1 of Chthoniobacteraceae bacterium. Classification (GTDB taxonomy): domain Bacteria; phylum Verrucomicrobiota; class Verrucomicrobiia; order Chthoniobacterales; family Chthoniobacteraceae; genus DASZPK01. Next base: position 3,299 of record DASZPK010000014.1, read on the forward strand.
ATCGATCTTTCCCACCCGCGAAATATCGAGGCGATTACCGCGCGCCTCGAAGTTCTCACCGATGCCGATGCCATCATCCGCGCGGTGAAGGACCGCGTCGCACACGCTCCGCGCGGAAAACATGACGCGCGCGGAAACGAAGACGTGGTGATCGGCGACAAAGACCTTTTGGTGATTACCGGGGCAATCCCCGGCGTCGCCAACCCCAAGGGTGGAATCGGCATGGAGATTCCCGATGACCTCGTTCCGGTGGCAACAGCCCGGCGCGATTTGCTGGTGCTCGTGGCGGGCCTTCGAGCGTATTACGACGAAAACAAAACCGTGCCCCCGGGAGGGAATGCCGAAATTGTAGCGGCGCTCAAAAAGGCGCGAGTCATCCCCGATATCGAACTGAATCTCAATGCCGCCGGCTTATGGTGCGACCCTTGGGGCACGCCGTACCGGATTAATCTACAGACCCCGAATTTTCCCTGGGCCTATTCCTGCGGCCCGAACAAGACCGACGAACACGGCTTGCCCAACTCCGACGACATCACGACTGACGCGCTGGTGATGAAGAACGTGCCTGACTCCGACAAGGCGTTGGGGATTCCTGAATTCGATTATGAATTTGTGCTCGTGAAAAACGGAAAGGAGAATTCCATCGAGAAGATCGGTGCCGACAGCTTTTCCAGTACGGATGCACCTGTTATGCTGCTCGACGCAATCCGTGAAAAGGAAAAGGTCTATTTAGTCTATCGCATATACTTCGGGAAATTGATCTGCGTCGCTGCCGATGTGGGCGAACAGGGCGCGATCCACAACGTGAAGGAATCGCCTCTGAAGGACGTGGCTGTAGGAGCCTACACCGCGACTTTCATGCACGAAGACAACGGAGTCCTCGCGATCAACGCCGGGGGCGATCTCTTCGAACTCACCGCCGACGGCGCTTTCGTGAAAAAGGAGCCTACTCCCCGATGATCTCCGGCGGCGGCGTGTGCGTATGTTCCGTGAGCGCCCGCTTCGCCTCGGCAAGGTCGGCCTTGGCCACCACGATCCGCTTGAGCTGGCTCATTGAGCGCAGGAAGTTGTAATCCTTGTCGTGCGTATTGATGATCCGCAACTCGCGCAGCGTGGGGATCTTGCTCAGCGGGCCGATCAGCGCGAATCTGCTCCCGGAAAAATCCGCGCCCACCAGCGGCATGTTGCGCACCGGGGCCATGTTGTCGGGCGAGAGGTCGGGCAGGTTTGAGAAATCGAGATACGCCACAGGAAGCCCGATCAGCGGAAGCAACTGCGTGACCTTCCCGCCGTGGAGGGAAATTTTCAGGCCGTCCTCCGTCATGGTGTGGCCGAACTCGAGGTTCGTCGCCGCGGGGTTCAACTGGCGCAGCACCCGCTCGATCAATTCGAAATTTACCGTGTCCTGGCCGCGGTTCTGGTTTGCGAAAAATGCCCCCACCGCCATCGTGTGCACCGGGGGCGCGGTGTGCTCCGCGTGGTAGACATCGTTGATGAAATTTTCCTCCTCTTCGCGGGGCAGGACGCCGCCGTTTTCATGGACGATGAGGGAATATTTCCACGCGACGGCGGGCAGGTCCTGCGGCTGGGTGGCATTGCGGCCGTTGTTGTTCTCGGGAACCTTGCCGATGTGGCTGAACGCCGCTTTTGCCTGGTCGAATTCCAAGCGCCCCCGCCGGGGCGCGCCGAGGTCTTCCCATGCCGCCCGGTTTTCGCTGTCGAGCGTCACCTCGTACTCGAGCTTCGAGAGCGCCTCGTCGTAATCCAGGGCGTGGGCATCAAAAAGAAAATGCTCGGCCTCGACCATCACGTGCGGCGCGGCGAGCTTGCCGAGTTCGCGCTGGGCCTCCTCGAGCTTGCGCCGCGCATCCTGCTCCTGCCTCATCCGGTTCAGCGCGTCCACCGCAAGCTGCTCGCTGTGCCGCTTGATGATGAACGCCCCCGTCAGCGTCCCGAACACCACCACGAGGCTGAGGCAAATCAGCGTGGTCACCACGCTGTGGCGCTTGATGAGCAGCCACAGCAGCATCAAGGCGCCCGCCTGCTGCGCCTTCGTCGCGTAGCCATCGAGGAACGCCTGCACGTCGCCCGCCAGTTCCGCGGCGTTATGGTAGCGGTTCACCGGCTGGCGCGCCATCGCCTTCATCGCCACGGACTCCAGCGCGGGCGGAATCTTGAACCCCGGCGCGCCATCGCTTTTTTTGCCGTCCGCGGCGCCCGGGGCGGTCTTGGTGGAACCCTTCGATGGCGGCTTGCATTTCAAAATCGTGTAAAGCACCGCGCCGAGCGCGAAGATGTCCGTCTGCTCGTTCAGCGACGCATACTCCCCGCGCGCCTGCTCCGGCCCCATGAATCCCGGCGTGCCGCGCACCACCCCTTCCTTCGGGATTTCGCGCAGCCCCTCGCCGAGCACCAGCCGGTGCGGATATTTCTCCGGGTCCGTTTGCAGGACTTTTGCCAGACCCCAGTCGAGCACGAGCACCTCGCCGAAATCGCCCACCTGGATGTTCGCCGGCTTGAGGTCGAGGTGGATCACCCCGCGCGAATGGGCGAAGCCGACCGCGTTGCACACGCTCAGGAAAATCTGCAGCAGGCGGTTCAGCGGGTAGCGCCTCCGGTAATCCGGGTTTCCTTCGTTTAACTTTTGTAAAATACTGTGCAACGTCTCGCCGCCCAGCAGCTTCATCGTGAAATAGGGTTTCCCGGCCTCGTCCGCGCCGATGTCGTAAATCGGCACGATGTTGGGGTGCTCCAGCGCCGCCGTGATCCGCGCCTCGCGCACGAAGCGGCTGATCTTCTTCGAGCGCGCCTCCGGGTCGAGCAGCACCGCCATCGCCACGTCGCGCGCCGCGTTTTTGTCCGTCGTGCGCCTCACCCGCTTCATCGCCCCCGTGCCCAACTCCTCGCCGGCCGTGTATTTTTCCGCCGGCATCATCGAGAGCTGCGCCGCGGGCGATTCCGGCCCCGTTTCCGCGGTCTCGGTGTACTCCGTCTGGATCGTGGTCTTGCTCGGGGTGTAAAACTGCGACAGCCAGCTGTTGTCGTCCGGCAGGGACGGGACGGAGGGTTTCTCGTTTTGCGGTTCGGGTGGCATCGTGCTGGGGTTCAACGCGGGGCTGGAAAATAATTAGTCCACAAACCGGCGATTTGCAATCGCGGTCACCCGGGAGCCATCGCCAGCCCCGTCGCCTGCTGATTGAAACCGAGCGCGGAGACGATCACCCTGTTTAACTTCCGTTTTTCCAGCGCCAGCGCCCCGTGCACCACCTGGATGAGCGCGCCCGCGCCGAGCGATTCGCCGAGCGTGCGCTTCGGGTACACGATCGGGATGCGCGGAAAGAACTCCACAATCGCCGCGCTCTCGGCCACGTCCACAAATGTGCCGTCCCCGCACCCCACGACCAGGCTGGGCATTCCCGCCCCCGCGAGGTCGCCCAGCACTTTGCGGATGGCGGCGTGCGCGGCGGATTGCCGGAACACAGTCACGCCCTCGTGAATCGGGTCGAGGGCGATGCGGCCCTCGCGCGCAAGCACCACGGCGGCGCCCCCCTCGGCGAGAACCACGGGGAAGCGCCATTTGCGGTACGCCTCGCATAAAATCCAGTCGGTCTCCTCCCCAGCCGCGACCACACACCGGTCGGCCGCGCCCGTGTCGAGCAGGTGCTCCGCGAACTTCAGCGCGGTGATGCCGATCGAGCCGTCGCCGACCAGCGTGTAGGTGCTGCCGGTCACGCCGAGCAGCGCCGCGAGATGGCTCGCGGGGGCGTTGTAAACCGTCTCGGGGAAAAGCAGCGGGCTCGCGGCGTTCGCGCCTTGTTGGACAACCGTTTCGTAAAATCTTCGCGTGTAAATCACCGGGCCGCTGCATACGGCGAAAACCACCGCGGTCCGCTCCGCGATCTCCGGCGTCATGGCGATCCCCGCGTGGTCGAGCGCGGCCTGCGCCGCCGCCACGGAATAATACGAGATCGCGCTCGAGCGCCGCAGCCGCGGGTGGCGGCCCAGTTCCTCGACCGCCTTCGGCGGCACCGTGAACGCCATGTGCGACCGCCTCGAATGCGGCGACGTGAGCTCCTGCGCGACCGGTTTTTCGCCCGCCTCGAGCCGCGACCAGACTTCGTCCAGCCCCGTGCCGAGCGGCGTCACCCACCCCATGCCGGCGATTTTCGCGCTCATTGCGGGCCTCCCTCGATGATGATGGAGGCGTTCGTCCCGCCGAACCCGAACGAATTGGAAATCACCCGGTTGAGATGCGCCTCGCGCGCCTCGTTGGCGACGATGTCGAAATTCCACGCCGGGTCGCTGATTTCCTTGAAATGGATGTTCGGCGGCAAAAACTGGTGCTCCAGCGCGAGGATGCAATACACCGCCTCGACCGCCCCTGCCGCGCCGAGCGCGTGCCCCATCATCGATTTGGTCGAACTCACCGCCTTGCCCGGCGGGAATAGCTGCGTGATCGCCGCCCCCTCGGTGGCGTCGTTGAAAATCGTCGCGGTGCCGTGTGCGTTGATGTAATCGATGTCGTCCGGAATCCGCCCCGCCGACTCCAGCGCGCGCCGCATCGCCTGCAATGGCCCGATGCCCGACGGGTGCGGCTGCGTGAGGTGATGGTTGTCGGTCGAAATTCCGTAGCCGGCGATCTCGGCGATGATCCGCCTGCCGTTGCGCTGCGCCACGTCCCACGGCTCCAGCGCGAGGATCGCCGCGCCTTCGCCAAGCACCAGCCCGGTGCGCGCCTTGTCGAACGGCCGTATTTTTTCCGGCGTCGACGCCTGGAGCGAGTCGAACCCCGTGAACACCATCTCCGAGATCGCGTCGTACCCGCCGCAGAGCACCCGGTCACAAGCCCCGCTCCGCACCAGCTCGAACGCATGCCCGATCGCGTTCGTCCCCGAGGCGCAGGCGTTCGCGATGATGCGGCAGGGGGCGGAAAGCTTCACGGCCGCGAGCGCGTCGAGCACCTGCTTTTGCGGGGAGTAATTCGCCAGCCGCGTCGCGTTCAATCTCCGCGAGCCATGCCGGATGTAGCTCTTGAAAAATTCCTCGCCGTGCGCCATGCCCCCGCTCGTCGT
>DASZPK010000015.1:0-4968 GCA_035550335.1 Chthoniobacteraceae bacterium
ATTTGCGTTTGCGGTCGCCGGGGGCGAGCACGGGCTGCTCGCGCACGAACAATAAATAAAGCGGGCGGTTGCTGTCCTTCGCCTCCTCCAGCGCGAAATCGAGCGTGCGCCCGATGCCGCGCACGGCGGCGAGCAGGGGAGGGCCGCCGGTTGCCGCGCCGAGGTGGACGTTGAAGGCGTTCATGGGCGCCTTGGCGGCTTGCAGGCCCGCGGCCACGGCTGCCGCTGCGGCATCTTCAGCGCGTTTCTTGCGTTGCGCCGCTTCGAATGCGAGGCCGCGCCCGATGAGGCCCAAGGTGAGCACGATGAGCGAGAAGCGCAACGCGTTCGGCTTCGTGCAAAGGAGCGTGACCTCGATGGAGAGCATCACCAGGAACGTGCAGAACATCAGGATGCGCTCCCATTTTGCGAGGCCGAGGTGTTTGTCGGTGGAGCTCGCGCCGAGATTGGTGGCGATGGCGCCGACCACGCCAACGGCGTAGAGCTCCGCCAGTCCTCCCATGTCCTTCACGGCGAGCACCAGCACCAGCGGGATCACCGTGGCGATCACGATCCCGGCGTTCGGCACGCCGAATTTGTTGAGCCTGTTGAACACCGGCGGCAGTTCGCCGTCGCGCGACATGAGGAAGGAAATCGCGATGAGATCGACGATGGCCGTGTTCACCGCGGAGAGCAGCAGGAACCCGAACACGATGCTCACGGTCCACGCGGCAATATAGCCCGCCCACGAGCCGAGCGACCCGCCCACGAAGATCTGCGCCATGTAGCGCAGCATGTAATCGCGCACGCCGTCCGAGCCGGGCGCGTTCACATCGTTGCCGTCGGACGAAGGGACGATTTGCAAGCCTTGCAGCGCGTGCATGCCGAAGCCGAGGAGCGCGGTGAAAATGCAGACCTCCAGCATCACGATGATGATCGCCTTGTTCGCGGTCTTCGAGACGCATGGCTTGTCGTCGGTCGAGCCGGGATCAAGCTTCATCACCCCGGTGGCGTTCGCGATCGCCTCCACGCCCGAAAGCGCGAGCACCACGCTCACGAAGCCGGTCCAGTTTTTGCCAAACCCGCCCGTCAGCGGCGTGATATTATGCACCGCCTCCCCGATGTGAGGCAGGCAGAACCCGCCCAGGATCACCACCACCGCCGCGGTCGGCACCGAGACCAGGAAGGCGAGGCCGCCGGAATGTTTCGGCCCGAGGATGTTCAGCGCGCCAATCAAAAGGATCGCCGCAGCCGCAAAATACTCCGGGTGCGCCGCGAGCGCGCTCCCCGGCGGGAGCAGATATTGGAAAGCCGAGAGGGCGCTGATCGCCGCCGTCACGATGTAATCCGCAATGAGCAAAAACGCCCCCACGATGGAGATGATCTCCGAGCGGTGGCGCACACTCGCGTACACGCCGCCGCCATCGGGGTAATGCTTGCAGATCGTCATGTAATTCACGCCTACGAGCGCCGTGAGCAGGCACATGGAGGCGATGAGCCAGAAGGAAGCGTAGCCCGCCACCGCAAATGCCAGGCCCACCACGTATGCCTTGCTCGTGCCCCAATCGCCGTAAAGAATCGCCGCCGCGCGTGTCCAATCGACATTGCGCGGACGCTTCGTGCCGCTTGCTATCATTTAAAAACTGTCCAACACTTGTTCCCATCGCCCCCTGCGGAGGACGAAAGATGCCCTGCCGGGGAAAATTCATCCCCTGCTTTAATGTATGCGCCTGCGAGGTTAGCTGTCGGGCTAAGGCCATTAAATGCCCCCGGTGCCGCATACACCGTGCGCCCCGATCCGGCGGCGAAACTCCGCCCCCGGAAAAGTGGATCCCCCGCTGGCCCGATCCCAATCGGGCCATTCAGCAGTAAAAAGAACTGGCGCAAAGGAAACTGCAAAAAGGGCCGGATGTCAACAGTTGTCACGGTTGGCATGACATGCGGAGAATTTCAGATTTGAAATCTAAAATTTGAAATTTCCCTAATAGCTAAAGGTCGGCGTGCTGAGATAAATCTCCCCATGCACCGCTTCGCGCGAGGGGTTGTCGAGCAGGAGGATGGAGTCCCATTTGATCGGTGCTTCGATTTGGCCGTCGTTGCTCCCACCCCAGTGCGTGACCCCTTCGGCGGGCTGCGAATAGGAGCCGGCCACGGAAACATCGAGCCGGATGGGGATGGTCACATAGCGCCATCCTTTCCAATCGATCTTCGGTCCGCTCGCCTGGAAGGTCTGGCCGTGCTTGTCGATGAAACGGATGCGCGGGATGCAGCCTTTGCCGTCGCCAAAAATCCAGATGCCGAACGACACGGGCACGCCGGTGATTTCCTTGAGCTTGTCCGTGAGCGGGACCATGCGCAGGAATTTCCACCCCGCGCCGAAGGTGTAGGTGAGATGCAGCGCCGTGGTGCCGGCGACCGGCAGGCCATCCGGCGCGGGAGCGGGCGCGAGGTCGAGCGCGGAGGCGACAGCGGCGTCGCCATCGCCCACGAGCTTGTAGGCGGCGAGGAGAGTAGCCGCGGTGGGTTTGTCGAAATCGCCCGCCCGGGCAAACGAGAGGAGGCCGCCAGCGATGCGATCGGGGCCGGAATCGCTTTGATCCATCAAAGCTTCGATCCCTTTTTCAGCATCTGCTTCCGAGCCTTCGAAGATTCCGATGTCGCCCGTATGGAATGCGGGTGGGACGGCGTCGAGGGAAATGAAAACGGTCTTTGCCGTCTCGCCGTGTGCGAAGTCGAGCGCGGCCATTTTAGGCTCCAGCGTGATCGCGGATTTCGGGGAATCGCCTTCGTCGTTATAATAGGCGGCGACCTCCCCGTGGAATTCATCCCCGGTGGGATTTTCCACGCGCACCGCAAGCGTTTTTCCCATGACGGGATACCATTCGAGATGGAATGGCCTGGACGCGACGAGCACCGTGCGCTGACTCAAAGAACCAATCCCCCGGATACCAAGCGTGTAGGTCGTCTCGATCCGCTCCTCGCGCGACGCCTCAAACTTCATCGCCAGCATTTGCGTATTGCCCGCCGCCACCTGCGGCATCTCCGGGTTGTCCGTGGTGATTGCGTGGTCGAGCGGATTTTTGAACGAATTGGGAACAGCCGTCGTTTTTTTGGGGTCCACAAAAACTTCCAGCGGCAACCGCTCCCATGCGGCGGCCAGGAGCAGGAGGTCGTTCGGCGCGCGGGGAACGAAATACTTCGGCGCATCGCCGATGTGGAAATCGATCTTGTGCCCCTTTTCGGGGACGACATCGTCCAATTCCCCGCCCACCAAATCCCGCGCGACGAATGCGGCCGGGCTGACATCGAGCCAGTCCTCCTGCGGCCAGCGGGATTTGCCCCAGAACACGAGGCACATCCCGTCCTGCTTCGTGAAGAGCATCGGACAAAACCCCGGAAAGCCGGAGCCCAAACGCTTGTTAAACTTCATGCCGTGCAACTGCGTCATCATCATCTTCACCGCGATGTAGGCCGGCTTCGGGTCGTAGACCGGGTCGCGCCCCTCGTGGTATTCGCGGCGCACGAGGCCGAAGCGGTCCTCGGCGTCGGCGGGATTGTCGCCATCGTCGCGCCAGTCGTACCAGATCGAGAGCGGCACATCATTGGCGATGTTCGTGAGGAATTCGCGCACGGCGTATTCCGCCTGCCTGGTCTCATCCATCCCTTTCCAGCCGGTCGAGTAACCCCACTCTCCGCTGATGATCGGCACCGCCTTGTCCTTCGGCGCGTATTGATGAATGAGGATGCGCACCTTGCGGTATTCCTCCTCCACGTTCTCCGGCGCGCCCTGCCGGTACGGATGCACGCTCACCGCGCACCAATCTTCCAGCAGCCCGCCCTTGAAACACGCTTCGAGGAATGGCAGGTCGATCGTCGAAGTCGCCGGCCCGATGAAGGCCTCGCCGCCCAAGCCCGCGTCGCGAAGCGCTTTCGCGGTGGCCTTTGTGAGCGCGATGTATTCGTCCACGTTCACCTTCGGTTTCCAAAAACCGCCATTTGGCTCGTTCCACATCTCCCAGAGGTAGCCGCGCCCAGAGAAATGCTTCACCGCGGCGGCTGCCCATTTGGCGAAGGCTGCGCGTGTCTCATCGGTGCGCGGGGAATTGCCGGAATCGTAGAGCTTGTTCCCATAATCGAGGATGAAAACCGCGCGCATCTTCTGCTTGTCGAGCGCCGCCACGAGCCGGTCGTATGCCGAGAAATCGTAAACGCCCTTCTCGCGCTCGGTGCCTCCCCACGCGAAATCCATCCGCACCCATTTGAAACCGGCGGCGGCGATCATTTCCATCTCACCCGGCTGCGGGTCGGTGAAATGAATGTTTACGCCGAGCCCGTCGAGCGAGCCAATGGGCGGCAGCGACGGATGGGGATCGGCGGCTAGCGCACGTGAAAGAACGAGGACAAGTGAAATGAGGGGGAGGCGAGGGGGCTTCATGACAGCAATATGACGGTATCAAGGCGCAAAATCTTGGAATAAATTTGGATTTGATGGAGCGTTAAATCCAAATTCCTCTTGAACTTGCCCTCAACTGCGGAAATTGTCTCCGCGTGATCGAAACGGGCGCAAAGTCAGTACGCAGGGAGGCAATCAACGGTCTGCCCCGCTGGGATGAGGTCCACAGTTCCGCCTCGGCGGGACCGCGCCCGCGCTACCAGAAACTGCTGCACTTCCTTTATTCGCAGCGCGCGTCCGACTTGCGCAATCTCGACGAGCGCATGGAAGCCACGCTCCGCGAGATGGGCGTGACGTTCGATTTCCTCTCCGGCGAGGTCTCCCGCCCGTGGGTTTGCGACCTGCTCCCGCACATCTTCAAGGTCGACGAATGGGCGCTCATCGAGAGCGGCATGCGCCAGCGGATGCAGGCGTTCGATTTGTTCCTGCAGGATGTCTATGGGCGCAAGGAAATCCTGCGCGCCGGCGTGGTGCCGATCCATCCCGTGCTCGGGAGCCGCAATTACGAAAACGCCGCCGTCGATCTCCCGCGCCCG
>DASZPK010000016.1:0-2023 GCA_035550335.1 Chthoniobacteraceae bacterium
GTTGAAACTCTGGTCATCCACCTCATTCAAGTCGCGCCGGCCGAGGGTGGGGTAATAAAGGACGTGCACGTCGTCGGTCTTTGTGTCCTCACCGTGATCCAGCACTGTAGTAAATTGGGGTTTGGTGTGCGGCCCGAGATCAACCGCGGCGGAAAATCCATCCTCACGCTCGAAACGATCCTGCGAGGTGAGCATCGCGTACGAATTGCCGTAGCGCCCCACCCAGTCCCCGCCCGTGCTCCAATCGTCGCCAATGAACATGGCGTCGCCGGCGGCGAGTTCGTTCTTGAAAAATCCGAGGCGCTTGGTGAGCGGGTCGATGTCGTCGGAGGTGGGGGCTTTCGCGGGCGAAGGGAGCGCGGGCGCCTGGTCGGGCGCCGGGTCGCCCGGGGTGAGGGTGACCGTGGAATCGGCGGGCATTTTAAGGCCGCCGTTTTTCTCGTCGTAAACGGCAATGAGCGCGGGCGTTTTGTCGGAGGTCCAGATGCCGCGCACGTCCATGGTGTCGGACTCGGAATCAAATCGCACCGAAGGAGTGATGCCGAAATTGCGGACTTCGAGTCCCTTGTTGCGGTAGCCGACCCAGAGCTTGCCGGTCTCTTTTTCCTGGTGGACGCAATTGACCCAATCCTCGCGGAGCAGAAACCCCGCCTGCGGATTGCCGGCTTGCACCATGCCATTGACCATCACCACGCCGCCGCCGGCCACCACTCCGCCCGCGATCACGACAGGACCCGGCCCGCCGAAAAACACCGGGCCGCCGCGGATGACGCGGTTGCCTCCCGCGGCCGCTTGCGCGTTGTTATTCGCGTTGGGCTGGGCGAAGAGGCCCTTCACGTTGTCCTGCCAGTCGTCGCCGCGGATGAAATTGAAATGGTCGCCGTAATCGCTGCTGGTCGAGATGCCCAGCGGCGTGCCGACGATGAGCCGCTCCGCTTCGCCCCCGGCCACGGCGTTCGGGGGCGGGGTGGCCATGACCATGCTATTGATCATGCTGGACGCGAGGCCGCTCCCGGTGGAGGCGTCGGGCATCCCGGGCAATCCCTTCGCGAGGGCCCATTTCTGGTATTTGTCCTTCGCGTCGGCCATGGCGATGCCGTCGCATTGGGTGCCGAGGAAAATGTTTCCCTTCGCGTCGAACGCTATGGATTGGATCTGGTTCGAGGGAAGGCCGCTTGCGGAGGTGAAATAATCCCAATCGTCATCCGCAAGCGAATAGCGCGCAACGCCAATTTCGGTCGCAATCCACACGTCGCCGTCGGTGGGGCATGTGGCGATGGCGAAAACGCGGCTGCCGAGCGGGCCATCCGCAACGCCGTAGTTTTTCCACTTGTCGCCGTTGTAAACGCTCACGCCGTGGTTGAGGTGCCCGGCCCAGACGCGGCCCTGCTTGTCCACCGCGAGTGCGTAGATGGTGTCGTCGCCGAGGCCGTCCTTCGAGGTGAATTGCGTCCAGTCCTTTTTGCGCGCGTCGTAACGCCAGAGGCCTTTGCCTTCGGTGCCGACCCAGACATTGTTTTGCGGATCGACGGTCACGCAGGTCGTGAACCCGCCTTGTTTCGCCACGTCCCAATTCAGCGCTGGCGCGAGTTTCGGCAACTGCTGGGCCGGCTGCGCCGCCGCATTCTGCGCCGCGGGTTGCGCCGCCTGCACAGGCTGCATCGGGACGGAGCGTACCTGCGCGTCAACGACGACGGGCAGCAGCGCGAACCCAAGTAGAATGGAGGACCGCAAATATTTCATGTTGGTCGGGGAACCGGCATCAAATGCCTTTATGTCCCATATCTTTTTAGCCCTGAAAGTCAATTTTCACTTTGGATTGGTTGTTTTTAAAAAATTTCCATCGGCAGAGCGTTGTAGCGTGCGGTGTCCTCACCGCAGGAATGGCGCTCCGCATCGGAAAACTTCGTAGCGGCGTCCACCGCCTCCGCTGGGGACAGCGGACTCTACAAGTTCTCCGTTAACGCAGTTGTTCAAAATCAAGGACTGATCTTTGGATTTCAATTTTCATCGTCGTTCGAAT
>DASZPK010000017.1:0-4414 GCA_035550335.1 Chthoniobacteraceae bacterium
GCACCACGGAGAAGCGCCTCCAATGATGATGTTTCTTCTTTTTTTCACCCGCCGCTTTCACGGGTTTTTCCAAGGTCGAACTTTTCATAAGCGTACGGAAAAGTTTTCGCGCGCCGGGTGCAAATTGGACTCATTCATTTATTTTCCATCGTTGCCGGAAACTTGCTGAGTCCGGGGGAATGTCGCGGATCGAATTCATTGCATGGGTTCCAGCGCGCAAACCGCATCCGGATATCCCGCGGGACGCTTGCAAACGGCATGGATCCTCCTCAAGCGGACCGCGGCAGCATGGTGGGGCGCGAATACCTCGCGTTACGCGGCGGCGCTTGCCTTCTACACGCTCTTTTCGCTCGGCCCCATCATCCTGCTCGCGGTCGGAATCTCCAGTCTCTTTTTCGTGCCCGCGACGGCGGAGGCGGACATTACGGAGGATGCATGGGAATTGGCGGGTCGCCAGGGCGCCTTCGTCGTGAAGCAGATCATCGACGCATCGAACGGGCTGGGCAAAAGCGCGTGGACGATCACGGTGGGCGTGGCGACTTTCCTCTTCGGCGCCTCGGTGATTTTTGGCGAACTGCAGGCGGCATTGAACACGATCTGGCAAGTGCAGCCGAAAAAGGAAGGAATGATTTTGTATGTGGTGATGAACCGCGTCCGCTCGTTTGCCATCGCGCTGGTGGTGGGATTGCTCTTCGTGCTCACGCTTCTCGCAAGCACGGTCATCGGCGGATTGCAGATACATTCGGGCCGCTATCTGGGCGGCATCCCCTGGCTCTGGCAATGCGCGAACGGCGCTGTGTCGTTCGTCGTGGTGATCGTCCTCTTCGCGATGATTTACAATTACCTTCCCGATGTGCGGCTCGGCTGGCGCGATGTCTGGATGGGCGCGCTCGTCACGGGCGTGCTGTTCGCCGCCGGGAAATTCGGCATCGGCTTTTACCTCGGGCACACGAGCGTCGCGGGGAGCTTTGGCACGGCGGGATCGCTGGCAGTCCTTTTGGTCTGGGTCTATTATTCCGCGATGATCTGTTTTTTCGGCGCGGAATTCACCAAGGTGTACGCGGACTGGCGCGGCAAGGAAATCGCGCCGGAACAACACGCCACCCGCACGGGCCGGAAACCCGTCCAGCCATGACCGCATCGAAAAAACAGGCGGCCTCTTCCGTGCGGATCGGCATCTCGGGATGGACTTATCCGCCGTGGCGCGGAGTGTTTTTCCCGAAGAAATGGCCGCAGGCGCGCGAGCTGGAATATGCATCGAGGCAGGTCAACTCCATCGAGATCAACGGCTCGTTCTACTCGCTCCAGCGACCGAAAAGTTACCGCAAATGGCACGATGCCACGCCGCCAGGGTTCGTCTTCTCCGTGAAGGCAAACCGTTACGTCACGCACATCCGCCGGTTGAAGGATGTCGAAACGCCGATTGCAAATTTCCTCGCTTCGGGGCTTCTTTGCCTGCGCGAGAAACTCGGGCCGATCCTCTGGCAATTCCCGCCGAATTTCAAATACGACCACGACAAAATCGCCGCGTTTCTCGACCTGCTCCCGGTGGACACCGAAGCCGCCGCGAAACTCTCACGCAAACATGATCGCGGGAGCAAGGAGGACGTCTGCACGGAAACCGACGCGCGCCGTCCGCTGCGGCACGCGATGGAAATCCGGCACGCATCGTTTGAAAACGAAGAGTTCGTGAAATTGCTGCGCGATCACGGCGTCGCCCTGGTCGTGGCGGATACCGCTGGCAAATGGCCGTTCATGGAGGAGAAGACCGCCGGATTCATGTATGCGCGGCTGCATGGCGACGAAAAAATTTACGTGAGCGGCTATACGAAACCCGCGCTCGCGAAGTGGGAGAAAAAAATCCGCTCGTGGATGGGCGGAACAAAAAAGGAGAGGCGCGATGTCTTCGTCTATTTCGACAACGACGTGAAAGTGCGCGCGCCGTTCGATGCGATGGCGCTCGCGCGCAAGTTCGGCATCGAGCCGGACGTGGAAAGTTGGGCCTGAACACGGCCAACCGCCCGGCACGGCGCGAAGCTTCTCATAGGGACAATTATCGTCTTAAGGAGAACTACCATGCAAAAACTGACCAACAAAAAAATCGCCATCCTCGCAGCGGATGGCTTTGAACAAGCCGAGCTCGAGGAACCAAAGAAGGCGCTCGACAAGGCGGGCGCGACCACGAACATCGTCTCCCCCGAATCGGGCGAGATCCAGGGGATGAAGCACGCCGACAAAGGGGACAAATTTCCCGTCGATGTGGATCTGGAGGACGCCGATCCCGATGATTACGACGGCCTCATGATCCCCGGCGGCATGATGAACCCCGACGAATTGCGCAGCAACCAGACAGCGCTCAAATTCGTCCGGCATTTCTTCGAAAAAGGAAAACCGGTGGCGGCGATCTGCCACGCACCGTGGGTGCTCATCGACGCAGGCGTGGCGAAAGGCCGCACACTCACCTCGTGGCCCGCGATCCAGACCGATGTCCGCAACGCGGGTGCGACGTGGGTGGACGAGGAAGTCGTGGTGGACAACGGCCTCGTCACCAGCCGCAAGCCGGACGACATCCCGGCGTTCAACAAAAAAATGATCGAGGAATTCGCCGAGGGCATCCATACGCCGGAGTGACCCGGCGCGGGGGCACCTGAAAAAAATATGAGAGCGATCTGGAAAGGTTCCATCAGCTTCGGGCTGGTCAACATCCCGATTTCGCTCTATCCGGCCACTCGCACGGAGCAGTTGAAATTTCACCTGCTCCGTGCGAGCGACCTCAGCCCCGTGAACTACAAGCGCGTCGCCGAGGCCGACGGCAAGGAGGTACCGTGGGACCAGATCGTAAAAGGCTACGAATACGAGAAGGGGAAATTCGTCGTAATCAAGGAGGAGGATTTCAAGCGCGTTGACATCGAGGCGACGCAAACCGTGGACATCATCCATTTCGTACATCTCGACGAAGTAAACCCGATTTTTTTCAACAAGCCCTATTTCATGGAGCCGATGAAGGGGGGCGACAAGGCGTATGTGCTGCTGCGTGAGGCGCTCCTCGACAGCAAAAAAATCGCTATCGCCAAGGTCGTCATCAAAACGCGCCAGCACCTCGCCGCCGTGAAACCGCAGGAGAAAGGGCTCATGCTCGAGTTGATGCATTTCGCGTCGGAGCTGATCGACTTGGACGAATTTAAGATTCCCGAGGCGAAGAGCGCGGGCAAAAAGGAATTGCAGATGGCCAAATCGCTCATCGACTCGATGTCCGCGAAATGGGACCCGGCTGATTACGTGGACGAATACCGCGAGGCGCTGGAGAAAGTGATCGATGAAAAAGTGGCGAAGGGCGGCAAGGACCTGCCGCCGGTGACGAGGAAGAGCAAGCCGACGAACGTCATCGACCTCGTCTCCGTGCTTCAAAAGAGCCTCGATGAAAACCGCGGGCGCGGCGGCAAAAAGGCCGCGTCGAAATCGCGCGGGCGGGCGCGTGCGCACAAAAAAGCGGCGTGAGGAGCATCCATGTCGCTTCGTGAATACGCGGGAAAACGGGATTTCACCCGCACCCGCGAGCCGGCGGCGAAGAATGGAAAACCGGGCAAGCACAATTTGTTTGTGATCCAGAAGCATGCGGCCTCGCGGTTGCACTACGATTTCCGGCTGGAGGTCGGCGGGGTGCTGCGCTCGTGGGCGGTGCCGAAGGGAATTCCGTTCGCGAATGGCGAGAAGCACCTGGCGGTCGAGGTCGAGGACCATCCGCTCGACTACGCGGATTTCGAGGGGATCATCCCGAAAGGTCAATACGGCGGAGGCACCGTGATGGTTTGGGACATCGGCAAATACGAGTCGCTCGGCGGCGATCCCGCGCACGATTTGAAGCAGGGGAAACTCCACTTCGCGTTGAAAGGCCGCAAGCTGCAAGGCGAGTGGACGCTCGTGAAACTCAGGCGCGGGGAGGAGAACCAATGGCTGCTCATGAAGAGCGGCGGCGCGCTCAAGCCGGTCTCGAAAAAGCGCGACGATGAATCGGCCCTCAGCAAACGCACGATGAAACGCATCGCCGCCGAGGGCGATGCGGTGTGGCAATCGGGCCACAGGGAAAAGAAAGCCGCCGTCGCGAAATTGAAATTCGTCGAGCCGATGAAGGCGAAGTTTGTGGAAAAACCGCCTCATGGAAAAGAGTGGATTTACGAGCTGAAATTCGACGGCTACCGCGCGATCGCGATCAAGACGGGCGCGAAGGTGGCGCTGCTCTCCCGCTCGGAAAAGGACCTGTCCGATCGGTTTCCCGATGTGGCGGAGGCCGTCAAATCCCTGGACGTTGTGAATGCGATTCTGGATGGGGAGATAGTTGCGCTCGACAGCCAGGGGCGCTCCTCCTTCCAGTTGTTGCAAGGCTTGGAGTTGGGCGAGGCGCGGCCGCCCCTGC
>DASZPK010000018.1:0-5365 GCA_035550335.1 Chthoniobacteraceae bacterium
ACGCTGACACACACGCCTTGCGAGTCGAACTCCGGCTCCAAATGGACGGTGTAGCTCCTGGGGCCGGCCGGCATGGGCCATGTGGTTTCAAAATCAAGCGGAGCACCGGTATCGAAAACCTGCTTGAGTGAATTGTGGAGATTCTCCACATCCGTGGCTGTCCCGCTCGAATCGTTTTCCTTCATGGTCGAGCCAAACTCCCTCCCCACGAGCTCGTCTCCCGGCGTCCCAAGGGCCCTCGCGAAGGCCGGGTTGACGTAAGTCCTCTGCAACTCGCGGTTGTATCGCACGATGGGGTCGGGCGAATTCTCGACGATCGCTTTGATTTCCTTTTCCTGCGCCCGCTGGAACTCCTCGGCCAGCTTGCGTTCGGTGATATCCTGCACCGTGCCAAAGAACCGCGTGGGGCGTCCCGATTCATCGCGCGTGATGTTCGCCGTGCTATGGACGAAGCGGATTTCTCCATCCGGGCGGATGATGCGAAATTCCACATCGTAAGGCTTTTTTCCTTCCAACGCCTCGGATATCGCCCGGCCCTGCAGTTCCCGGTCGCCAGGGTGAATGAGCTTTTGGAATTCGGCGAGCGGGAAAACGCGTTCGCGCCGTTGCATGCCGAAGATGCGGTAAAGCTCATCCGACCAACTCACGAGGTTGCTGGTTGGATCGCGTTCCCAGTTGCCGATGTGCGCCACGCGCTCGGCTTCCTTCAAGCGCGATTCGCTGGCGCGCAAAGCGTTCACGGTGCGATTGCGGAAAATGGCGATCGAAGCCGTGTGCGTCGCCATTTCAATGAGGCGCAAATGCTCGGCTGTGGGACGCGCGGGCTGGCGGTAATACATCGCAAAGGTCCCCATGACACCCCACTGCGAATTGTAAATCGGCGTGGACCAGCAGGCCCGCAGACCGTGGGGCAATGCTAAGGCTCCATACTCCTTCCATAGCGGGTCGGTGGCGATGTCCTCCACCACCACCGGCTGGTTGAGATAGGCCGCCGTGCCGCACGAGCCGGCTTCGGGACCGATGGCCTGGCCATCGATGGCCGCCACGTATTCCGGCGGGAGGCTGGGCGCCGCCCCATGGCGCAAATGCCGGCCGTCCGGATCCAGCAGCAGTATGGAACCCTGCATGCCGGGAACCATCTCCTCGGTCAAACGCACGAGCGCCGTCAGCGAATCCCCAAGCGGCGCGGCGGATGCGATCATTTCCAAGACCCGTTTCTGGCCTTCCAACAACAAACGGTCCAGCTTGCGCTCGGTAATGTCCTGCACCGTGCCGAAAATGCGGATCAACCGGCCCGATGCGTCCAGCGTGATGCTATCGCATATTTTCAGGAAGCGGATTTGGCCGTTGGGTCGTACGATGCGGTATTCCACGTCATAGGGACGATGTTCATTCAATGTTGCCGCCAAAGCATCGAGTTGCATCTGCCTATCGTCGGGGTGGATGAGCTTTTGAAGTTCGGCCTGGTCGATTGCGCGCTCCTGCGGTTGCAGACCCCAGATGCGATAGGTCTCATCCGACCAGATGATGCGGCCGGTAAGGACGTCGCGCTCCCAGTAACCGATGTGCGCGACCCTCTCGGCTTCGTTCAACCTGGACTCGCTCTCGCCGAGTTCCCGGACCTTTTCGGCAAGGTCGTCCCGCGTTTTTCTGAGCGCTTTCGAGGAACTCCGTTGCAAGGAACTCAGCGTGCCCACGACCAATCCCGATATCGCAAAAAGGACGATGCGCGGGACCTCGTTTGATGCGGGCGTGAACGAAAGCCGGTGGTTCACGAAAAAATAATCGAAAGCCAGAGTCGAAAACGCCACCGCCACAAACCCCGGCTTGAAACCGCCGAACCATGCGCTCAGCACGATCGCGCAAAGAAAAAGCGACACATACGGCTCGCAATGCCAGAACTGGTCGAGCACCATCGCCAGGATGACCGCCATGATCACGCCACCGAACGCGACCGCATACCTCGCGCTGGCCGGCGGATCGCTCCACCACGGCTGGTTGAACTTGGGCATATTCGTCGGGTGTCGGGGCAACATCGGATTGACCGCCATGTGCCGTCAAGGTTACAATTCGAAGCCGTTCCCACCGCTTGAAACGCGGCTTGCTCGATGAGCGAAAAACATACCCGCAAATCCCCGGGAGCGACCGTATTTGTCGTCGATGATGATGAGTCGGTGCGCGAGGCCGTGAGCAGCCTCATTCGTTCCGAGGGAATGCGGGTGAAGGTTTTTTCGTCCGCCGGGGAATTTCTGCGCGAAAAAGCTCCCGATTGCCCCACATGCCTCGTGCTCGATGTCCGCCTGCCCGGGTTGAGCGGCATGGATCTCCAGCGCGAACTGGCCCGGATCGGGAACCCGATCCCGATCGTATTCATCACCGGGCACGGCGATATCCCGATGGGAGTGCGCGCGATCAAGGCCGGCGCGTCGGGGTTTCTACCGAAGCCGTTTCGAGACCGTGATTTGCTGGATGCCATTCGCGAAGCCGTGGGTCGCGATGCCAAGGCGCGCGAGGAGCGGGCGGAAATGCGGGGCCTCTGCTCCCGCCACGAATCGCTCACGCCCCGCGAGCGGGAAGTCATGGAGCTGGTCGTGCGCGGCATGTTGAACAAGCAGATCGCCGGCGAGTTGGGCACGAGCGAAATCACCGTAAAAATCCAGCGCGGCCACGTGATGCGCAAAATGGGGGCTGGATCGCTGGCCGAGTTGGTAAGGATCGCGGAAAAGCTCAAGCAACGGAAGTAACCCGCCTTCGGAGCAGGGGATGGAGCGTTTCCTTTCAGCCAATTGTCATGGGGGCTGGTGTAAAATCTGCTTTAAACGATCAATGGTGAATGTGTTGATACTTATTTTTAAGCTCGGAGGCCTTTTGTTGCTGGTGGCAGGCGGCATGAGCCGGAAGCTGGTCATCGGCTTGGTGGGAGGCGCCTTGGTTTTGACGTTCGCGGTTGTCGTCCCGATGGCACAGGCATGGTCCCTCAGGCAGCACAACGTGGCTGCCGCACAGGCGCGCGCGTCGAAATTGAAGGAGATGGACGCGAAAGTCCAGGATACACGCGACCGGATCACCGCGCTCCAGAATGCGTACGCGCAAGCGGGCAATCAAGCGGCGCAATCCTACAAGGCGCTCGCGCAGGAGCGCAGCCAGTTGAATGGCCAGGACGCTGCGGCAATCCACAGCTTCAATCTCCATGTCGCTGCCTATCAGCAGCAAAACGCGCATGCGGCCGAGGCAAAACGGGCATTGGATACCGCGCAGGATGAGTTGGACAATCTGCTCACGGAACGCGACAAGGCGGCGAAGCCGCAAGTGGTCGTGTACACGACTTCGGAGTGCCCCTATTGCAAACTGGCAAAGAATTACCTCGCGCAAAGAGGGGTGGATTACAAGGAAGTCAATGTGGAGCAATCGCCGGAAGGCCAGGCGGAATTCCAGCGGCTCGGCGGCAACGGCGTACCGCTGATCCTGATCGGGGAGACGAGGATCAACGGATACAATGAGCAGGCATTGGCCGCCGCGCTTCAAAATTGAGCGCAGCGGGGCTCATGCCTGATATTGCCCGTCGCTTACTTTTTCCAGCCACTCGACGACCTTGCCATCGAGCGCTTCCTGGATCGCGATGTGGGTCATGGCAGTCGTCGGTGAAGCGCCGTGCCAGTGCTTTTCCCCCGGCGGAAACCAGACGACATCGCCGGGATGGATTTCCTCGACGGGGCCGCCTTCGCGCTGTGCCCGGCCACAGCCGGAGATAACGATCAAGGTCTGCCCGAGCGGGTGTGTGTGCCACGCCGTGCGCGCCCCGGGCTCGAAGGTGACGCTCGCCCCGGCCACGCGGGCGGGTGCTTCGGCTTGGAAGAGCGGGTCGATGCGCACCGTGCCGGTGAACCAATCCGCCGGGCCTTTATTGGAGGGTTGGGAGCCAATTCTTTTGATGTTCATATTTTGCTTTCATTTTAATTGGGCGCTATTCAGCGACCGGTCATCTGCTCCAGCTTTTCCGGATACCTTGCTCCCTGCACCTTGATTTTTGTAGCGGTGGAAACATCACTTTCCCTGATGCGGTATCTCGAACCAGAACGTGCTTCCTTTCCCCACTTCGCTGTCGACGCCGATCCTCCCGCCGTGGGCCTCGATGGCCAGGCGGCAAAAAGTGAGGCCGAGCCCGGTGCCGACCCGCGGTCCGCTCTTCTCGACCTGGCCGAATTTCTCAAAGATGCGTCCGTGATATTCGGGTGGAATGCCGGAGCCGGCATCGATGACAGAAACGCGGGCGGCGCTTTCCGTGGCTTGCAGCGCGACGCGCACGGCGGTGCCATCGGGCGCATATTTGAGGGCGTTCCCGATGAGATTTTGCAGGACGCGCGTGATGAGGTCGCGGTCGATGGAGAGGATAAGGGGTTGCGCGGGAGCGTCCACTTCGAAGCGGCGGTTTTTCCGGAGCGGCTCGAACTGGGCGAAAATTTCGCGGACGATTTCGGCAAGGTCGCAATCGGTGCGGTGGAGTTTCAACTGCCCGGCTTCCATCTTGGAAATGTCGAGCATCGAGCGGACCATTTCGCCGAGACGGGTGGCGGCGCTGTGGGCGTGTCCGAGGTAATTGGCGATCTCGGGCGGAATATTGCCGCTGCTCTTGCACAAGCCGACGAAACCGATCATCGCGCCCAAAGGGGAATTCATGTCGTGGATGATCATGTGCACGAGGCTGTCGCGCAGTTCCTGGAGGCGGCGGAGTTCGTCGTTGGTCTGGCGCAAGTTTTCGTTGCTCCGCTCGATGCCGCACTGGAGGCGGCTGATCTTAAGGTGCGTGGCGACGCGGGCCGCGACCTCCTCGAAATGGAAAGGCTTGGTGACGTAATCCACTCCGCCGACGATGAACGCGCGCACCTTGTCGAGCGGTTCGGTGAGCGCGCTGATGAAAATAATCGGGATTTTTTGCAGCGCCTCGTCGCGCTTAAGCTCGGTGGCGACGTCGTAGCCGGAAAGGCCTGGCATGGTGATATCGAGCAGGATGAGGTCGGGTGGCGAATGGCGCGCGGTTTGCAGCGCGAGTTCGCCATTGAGCGCAGCGCGGACCTTGTAGCCGCAATCCTTGAGCATCCCCGTGAGGAGCTGGAGGTTCGCGGGCGTGTCGTCCACGACGAGGATATCGGCCTTTGGGGTCTCGCTCATGTGGGTTGGAAGAGTTGTTGCAGGCTTTGAAAATCAAAGCGCTCGGCGCGGGCGCGGAGTTCGCGCGCGATGCCGGGGGCAATGGGCTCGGCCTCGGCGAGCAGGGCTAGGGTTTTTTCGGGGTCGAGCTCGAGGGTGGCGTGGTAAATGCGGCCGCGCAATTCCGCGGGGAGGGCGGCGGTGATATTTGCGGCGT
>DASZPK010000019.1:0-2737 GCA_035550335.1 Chthoniobacteraceae bacterium
GAAAAGCGAATCGCAAATCGCGAATGATTCCACCGCCGCGATGCTTCGTGACGAGGTGGCAACGCGGTTGCGTTATCTTGTTGAGGTCGGGCTCGGCTATCTCAGCCTCGACCGCGCGACGCGTTCGCTGAGCGGCGGCGAGGTGGAGCGCGTGAATCTCACCACTTGTCTTGGCGCATCGCTCGTGAATACGCTTTTCGTGATGGACGAGCCGACGGTCGGCCTTCATCCGCGCGACGTTGGCCAGCTCATCCGCGTGATGAAAAATCTTCGCGACAAGGGGAACACCCTGCTCGTCGTCGAGCACGAGGAAGCGGTCATCCGCGCAGCGGACAATATCATCGAGCTCGGCCCCGGCCGCGGCGAAGCGGGCGGCGAGCTGGTCTTCAACGGTCCCGTGCGCGAGCTGATGCGGGCGAAAAATTCGCTCACCGCCGATTACCTTGCCGGGCGGAAATCGATCCGTGTCGCGCAAAACCGCCGCAAGCCGAAAGGCTGGATCAAGGTCCTCGGCGCCTCCGAGCACAACCTTCGCAACATCGACGTCGATTTCCCGCTGGGTGTTTTCGCTTGTATCACAGGCGTTTCCGGTTCCGGAAAAAGCACGCTTGTCCACGACGTGCTTTACCAGAACCTCCTGGAGAAAAAGCACATTCCCACCGGCGAGGCGATCGTCGGCAAATGCAAGGGCGTCACCGGCGCGCACCGCGTGGAGAACGTGGTGATGGTCGACCAGTCACCGCTCTCGCGCACGCCGCGCTCCAGCCCGGCGGTCTACCTTGGCGTGTTCGACCACATCCGCAATCTTTTCGGCGAGCTGCCGCAGGCGCAGGAGCAGGGACTCACGCCCGGCTCGTTCTCGTTCAATTCCGGCAACGGGCGCTGCGAGCGATGCGGCGGGAACGGCTTCGAGAAAATAGAGATGCAATTTCTCAGCGACCTCTTCGTCCGCTGCCCCGAGTGCGAGGGGAAAAAATACCAGCCGCACATTTTAAAAATCCTGTTCAACGGCAAGTCGATCCACGACGTGCTGGAACTGACCGTCACCGAGGCGATCCGCTTTTTCGCCGGGCCGGAGCACCGGGCGATTGTCGAGCCGCTGAAAATCCTCGAGGAAGTCGGCCTTGGATACCTCCGCCTCGGCCAGCCGCTCAACGTCCTTTCCGGCGGCGAATCGCAGCGCCTGAAATTGATCAGCCACCTCGCGGATGGTGACAGCAAAAACAGCCTCCTCATTTTCGACGAGCCGACGACGGGCCTCCATTTCGACGACATCGCGCTGCTGCTCAAGACATTCAACCGCCTCGTGGAGCAGGGGAACAGCATCCTCGTCATCGAGCACAATCTCGAGGTATTGAAATCCGCCGACTATCTCATCGACCTCGGCCCCGAGGCCGGTGCGGAAGGCGGCGCCGTGGTCGCCGCCGGGACGCCCGAGGAAGTGGCGCAGGTGAAGGCATCGCATACCGGTCGCTATTTAAAGCGCGTGCTCGCCGGCAAAAGCGAATACGGCGCCGATGAAGACGAGGCCTCTGCGCGCGTGGCCGAGGAGCCCGCACGGAAAAGGCACATTGAATCGAACCATTCAATCCAGGTGCATGGCGCGCGCGAGCACAATTTGAAAAACATCTCGCTCGCGATTCCGCGCGACAAGATGGTCATCATCACCGGTCTGAGCGGTTCCGGAAAATCGACGCTCGCATTCGACATCCTCTTCGCCGAGGGCCAGCGCCGTTTCCTCGACAGCATGTCGCCGTACGCGCGCCAGTTCGTCGAGCAGCTTGAAAAACCTGACGTCGACCTTCTCACCGGTCTCCCGCCCACGGTGGCCATCGAGCAGCGCATCACGCGCGGCGGCGGCAAATCGACCGTCGCGACGGTCACGGAGGTCTATCATTTCCTCCGCTTGCTTTTCGCGAAGCTCGGCACGCAATATTGCCCGAAGTGCAACGTCGCCGTCGAGAAGCAGAGCGTAGCGGCAATTGTCAAACAAGCGGAAGCCGCCGCGGCGAAGGGGAAGATCAGCATTCTCGCGCCGCTCATCAAGGCGAAGAAAGGCTTCCACACCGAGGTGGCGCAGTGGGCATTGAAGCAGGGCTTCGAGATGCTCCTCGTCGACGGCGAATTCGTCGAGTCGGATGGATTCGAAAAACTCGAGCGCTTCAAGGAGCATTCCATCGACGCGCTCATCGGAGACAGCGGGCCGAAGCAATCGATCAAGGACCTCGTCACCCGCGCGCTCCAAGTCGGCAAGGGCTCCGCGCGCATCCTCGACGCGAAGGGCCGCTCCACGATCCTCAGCACCGAGATGAGCTGCCCGACCTGCGGCACGTCGTTCGAGGAGCTCGACCCGCGCCTGTTTTCGTTCAACTCGCCGCACGGCTGGTGCAACGGCTGCCGCGGCTTCGGAGAGGTGTGGGACGCGGCGGGCGAAGACGAGGAGGGCGAGTCGATGCTTGAGACGGAATTGAACGAGGAGCGCCAGCACGAATCGCTCGAGGAAGACCAGGCCGTCGAGTGCCCGCTCTGCAAAGGCTCGCGCTTGAATCCCATCGCGCGCCACGTGCGGCTGCAGGGGATGAATATCGACGATTTCACCGCGAGCTCCGTCGATACCGCCGGCGGGAAGCTGGAGCATTTCAAATTCGACGCGCAGCAGAAAATCATCGCCACCGACATCCTGCCGGAAATTTCGCAGCGCTTGCATTTCATGAAACAGGTCGGCTTGGGTTACCTC
>DASZPK010000020.1:0-2181 GCA_035550335.1 Chthoniobacteraceae bacterium
AACCCACTTGTCCCGGCAACTCCATTGCCCCATCGCGGCGCGCTATTCCACGCAATGGAGTTGCGCAGACAAATGCGTGACGAAATGGAGTTTCGTCACGAGGTTGGCGATTTTGGAGGTCAAAACTTCGTCCACGAAATATTGTAGCATGCGCTGTCCCCAGCGCAGGGAGTGCGCTCCGCTACAAACTTCGTGGCTACATCCAACGCCTCCGCTGAGGACAGCGGACTCTACAACAGCTCGCGGCGGACATCTTAATACGACTTCGCAAAAACCACCCGCTTCGAGCTGGCCCTGCCGCAGCCGCAGATGCATGAGCCCGCTTCCTCCGGCGCGTCGAAGGGGATGCAGCGGATGGTGACTTTGAGGTCGGCCTTGATTTTCTCCTCGCACTCCGCCGAGCCGCACCAAGGGGAGAGCGCGAAGCCGCCGTGGATTTCGGGCTTGTCGGTGTTCTTCGGGGTGAAGAAGGCGTAAAATTCGTCGCGGGTGTCGATCTTCACCGTGTGGGCGTCGCGCAGTTGTGTGGCGCGGGCGAGCAGGCCGTCCTGGATGGATTGCAGGATCGCGGGGGCTTGCGCCACGAAATCGGCGATGGCGGGAAATTCCTTTTCCTTCACCCCCTTGTCGCGGCGGGCGACGGCGACGCTCCCTTTCTCCAAATCGCGCGGGCCGAGCTCGACGCGGATCGGGACGCCTTTCTTGATCCACTCCCAGTTTTTCTGTCCGCCGCCGATGTCGCGCTTGTCCACCTCGACGCGCAGCGGCGCGCCGTGGAAGCTCTGCGCGCGGAGGTCCGCGGCAAGCTTGTCAACGGCTGTATAAACAGCATCGCGCGTCTCGGGCTTCGGCGCGACGGGGGAGATGACGATGTGCGCGGGGGCGACGCGGGGCGGGAGGATCGCGCCGTCGTCGTCGGAATGGGCCATGATGAGCGTGCCGATGAGCCGCGTGCTCACGCCCCAGCTCGTCGTCCACGCGAATTCCTGCTTGTTCTCGCGCGTGAGGAACTGGATGCCGCTTGCCTTCGCGAAATTCTGCCCGAGGAAATGCGACGTGCCGGCCTGGATCGCCTTGCGGTCCTGCACCATCGCCTCGATGCAGAGCGTCTGCACCGCGCCGGGGAAACGCTCGCCGGCGCTTTTCTCGCCGGTGAAAACGGGGAGCGCGAGCCAGTCGCGCGCGAACGTTTCATAGACGCGCAGCATCTTCATCGTCTCCTCGCGCGCCTCGGCCTCGGTCTCGTGCGCGGTGTGGCCCTCCTGCCAGAGGAATTCCGCCGTGCGCAGGAAAAGGCGCGGGCGCAATTCCCAGCGGACGACATTCGCCCACTGGTTGATGAGGATGGGGAGGTCGCGGTAAGACTGCACCCATTTCGCGTAAGTCGCTCCGATGATCGTCTCGCTCGTGGGGCGGACGATGAGCGGCTCAGTAAGCGCCGCCGAAGGGGCCGGGCGCAACCCGCCCGCGCCGTCGGACTCAAGGCGGTGATGTGTAACAACCGCACACTCCTTCGCAAACCCCTCCACGTGCTCCGCCTCCTTCGCGAGATAGGAGAGGGGAATGAAGAGCGGAAAATAGGCGTTCTTGTGGCCGGTCGCCTTGAACATCCCGTCGAGCCCGCGCTGCATTTCCTCCCAGAGCCCATAGCCCCACGGCTTGATCACCATGCAGCCGCGCACGTCGCTCGCCTCGGCGAGCTCGGCGGCCTTCACGACCTGCTGGTACCATTCGGGAAAATCGTCGGCGCGGATCGGGGTGATGGCGCTTTGCGGCTGCTGGGGCTGTGGTTTTTGCTGCTGGCTCATTGAATTCAAGATTTCAGATTTAGGATTTCAGATTTGAAAAAGGCCGTGCTACCGCACGATGCGCGTTCCAAGCGCTTTCTAAATCTTAAATCCTAAATCTGAAATCTTAAATTGCGGAATTCTTGCTTCCTAAATGCAAACGCCCTCTGCTATTCTTCCCGCCCCTCAATATTGCACCATGAAAATCCGCCGATTCCTCCCGACCGTCTGTTCCCTGTTTGCCGTGCTGCTGGCCGCTTCCCATGCTTTTGCCGCGGACCCGGACTTTTCGTTTTTCACCAAGCTCCGGATGGAATTTGCCGGCAAGCCCGGTTACAACCCCGGCTGGAGAACGGATGACCAGCGCTCGGCCGTGATAGAGGCCTACAAGGAG
>DASZPK010000021.1:0-7145 GCA_035550335.1 Chthoniobacteraceae bacterium
CCCGAGTGTGACATCCACCCGGGAAAAAGGAAGCGGCACCATGAAGCGGTCCCAGCTCCGGAACCGGATGCAGCGCGAGTATTCCGCATTCACGGGGAGGATCGGCGCGCGGGTGCGTTGCGCGAGGAAAATGAGGCCGGCGTCCACATGGTAGCGCGGGCCGCGCGGGCCGTCGGGCGTGATGCCGGCGTCGAACCCGCCGCGCACGAAATTGATCAGCTCCAGCGCCGCCGCCGCGCCGCCGCGCGAGCTGGAGCCATTCACGACGCGCATCCCGAGGCGCCGCACGATGTTCGAGATGAACGTTCCATCGCGGCTCTGGCTGATGAGCGCCACCACGCCCTTGCGCGCGCCGTAATGGCGTTTAAACAATTCCGGCAAAATGATGAGCCGGTTGTGCCAGAATGCAATGAGGCAAGGCCCGCCTTTTTCGCCGGATAAAAATCCCGCCTCGTCCTTCACGTGGATCCGCAGGGTGCAGCCGATGGCGCGCACGAGTTTCGCGCCGAGCCACGAGATGAGTTTTTCCTTCGTCTCTTTTTTCACGGATTACTTTTCGCCGCTCTTCCAGCGATAAGCGCCGGGCTGGGGGATGCCGAGGTGATCGAGGATGCGCAGCACCACCGTGTCCGCGACCTCTTCCACGCTGCGCGGGCGGCTGTAAAACGACGGGCTGGCGGGCATCACGAGCGCGCCGGCCTCGATGAGCGTGGTGATGTTCCGCGCATGGATGAGGCTCCACGGTGTCTCGCGCGGGACGACGATCAGCTTGCGGCGCTCCTTGAGGAAAACATCCGCCGCGCGCAAAATGGTGGTGTCGCTGATCCCCGCCGCGATGCGCCCCACGGTGCCCATGGAGCAGGGGACGATGACCATCGCGTCAAACAACGCCGAGCCGCTCACGAACGGCACGTTCATCCCCGCGTTGCCATGCTCACGGACGCCCGCAGGGATTCGCAATTCGCCGATCTCCTCGTGGATGACCTGCTTCGCATGGGCGCTCAGGATGAGATGCACCTCGTTCCCCTCGGCGGGGAGAAGCTGGAGCAGGCGCTGGAGGTAAATGGCCCCGCTCGCGCCCGTGGCTGCGATCACAAGTTTCATTGGAAAAACACTTTTACGATGCGGGAAAAGCGGCGTCCACTTGTTTCGTCCCGCTGAGCAACCCCGAAGAAATCTGCTCGCGACATCAAATCGTGCTCGCCGTTTTGCCGGTGGGAGGTTAAATTATGGCGAATCCGAAAGTATCATCCCTATGGTAAAAAAGCTTTTGCACACGCGTTATCGCGTGGCCGACCTCGAAAAAACCGTCTCGTTTTACAAGGACGTGCTTGGCATGCTCGAGGTGGGGCGGCATACCTCGGGGCGGGGTTCGCAGCTCGTTTTCCTCAAGGCCACCGGGAGCGAGGAACTGCTGGAGATTTGCAAATACGACGCCAGCGGCCCCGTGGTGGTGGGGCCCGACCTCACGCACCTGGCATTCGAGGTGGAGAACCTCGAGGAATTCGCCAAGGCCGCCGCCGCGAAGGGCTATCCGCTCTCCGACGGCCCGCATCGGAGCGGCAGCGGGAGCGCGATTGCCTTCATCGACGCCCCGGAAGGCTACGAGATCGAATTGATTGAACACGCAAAATAACCCCCATGGATTTTGACTGGCTCGACTCCCCCTTTGACCTGCGGGTAATCACTCCCAAGGAGATTGAGGAATCCTTCGAGGATCCGTTCAGCCTGCGGCTCCTGCCCGACGGCGATTTCCCAGCCGAGAAGTCGCGATTTTTCAACCTGGGCAAATCCATCGACAACAAGGGCATCTTCAGCGTCTTCTGGACCGACGGGAAAAAATACCGCGTCATCCTCGCCCGCGCGATGACGCCCGATGAGATGAATTTCTACGAGCGCAAGAACTCGGAGATCGTCCCGTAAAAATTTCCACACCCCCATGAAAACCATATCCCGCTGGTCGCAACTCCCTGAGTTCAGCACCGAGGAGGAAGAAGCCCAATTCTGGGCCGACGCCTCGATCGATTCGCGGCTCATGAACGCTTCGCTGCTCAAGGCCGACACGCGGGAATCGACCACGATCACGCTACGGTTCGACCCCCGGATGCTGGCGCGCATCAAGCGTATCGCCCGCTCGCGGTATTTGAATTACCAGAGCATGATCAAACAGTGGCTCGCCGAGCGGCTGGAGCACGAACTCTAAAATAGCAAGTCGCGTTTCGCTCGTTTCAATAAATAGATACGCATCTATTTACTTTATTTTGGTAACAAACGAAACGGCTTGGCGAAAGGTCAGTATCGCGAGTTTGCGGGGGTCAGAACTTCACCCCGGCAGTGATCGTAAACGTTTGGATCGAAACCTTCACGCTGCTGTCGTCGTACTCGCCGGCGGCAAGGCTGCTCAAGCCCACGGTGCGGGTGGTGGGCAGGCTGTATTGGTAGGCGGCGTCGATGGAATACCGGCCATATGTGTAGCCGATGCCTGCGGTGAAAGTGTTTTCGGTGATGGCGGCGGTGAGCGGCGTGAGGGTCGAGGTGGGCACGGGACTTTTGCCGTAAATGTAGCCGGCGCGCAGGGCGAGGTTATCGGTGACCTGGTATTCCACACCCAGGCGGTAGACGAGTTCGTCCTTCCATTTCAGCGGGATGCTGTCCTGGAGTCTGTTGGAGCCGACCACGCTGTCGATGTCGAGATTGCTGCCGCCGGTGAGGTACACGGGGAGGACGTTGAACTGGCTCCAATCGACCCAGTCGATCTGGCCGGAGAAGGTCCATTTGGGGCACGCCTTCCAGGTCGCGCCGGCGGAGACGGATTGCGGGAAGACGTTGTCCACCTCGGCGTCGTAGTGAAAGGTGTGCTGGGCGGCGCCGAGGCCGAGCGCGGTGAGTTGCGCGCCGGCGTTGCCCCAAGCGCTGCCGGTGGTTTTGATCTTCGATTCGGATTTGTAAACGAGACCGAGGCTCAGATTGTCGAGGGGACGGTATTGGATGCCCACGTTGCCATCGGCGCCCCAGCCGCTGGTCTGGAGGTTTAGCAATGTTTTAAACCCCGGCGGCAGCGTCGGCTCGTTTTGGAAAACATAGGGGGCCTGCAATTTGTTTTCGTTGTAAATAAGGCCGACGCTTGCGCCGATCGAGAGTTTGGAGGTGATCTGGGCTGAGAAGCCCACCGCAGTGCGCAGGACGATGATTTCCGAGCGCTGCTGCTGGTAGCCGTAGCTCGTGGCGCCGCCCGTTCCGCCGGGCGGATCGATGTAGCGCCAGTCGCCATTCAAGCCTGCCTCGGGAAAGAAGCCGATGCCCACGCGTACGGGGGAATTGCCGAGTTGGGTGCCGAGGCCGCCTTCGATGGAGGTGGTGAGGCGGTCGGTGAGATGGCCGTCCGAATCCACGCGGTTGGTGAAATGGCCGGTCGGGTAAATCGTCGTGTCGCCGAGGCTGAGCATGCCGCCGTTCATGAAACCGAGGCCGGCGGGATTATCCGCGAGCGAAGTCAGCGGATCCTGCGCCCATGCCGCATCGGCGCCGCCGAGCGACATCGACTTCGCGCCTACGCCATCGCGATAAATACCATCCGCTTGGAGTCGCGGCAGCGCGGATAAAAAAAGAGCGGAGATGCAGGCAGATGTTCCGGTTCGGCGGAGGAGGGTTGCTGTAAACATGGTTTAAAGGAGGTTTCTTCGAAAACTGATTCCAGCAAATATCAATCCAACATCATTAGAAATTTCGATAAAGATTTCAACCCCGCAAAAATGAATCTTCACTGGCGGTTTGGTAATTGCTGCTATGATATTGGGCCGGGATCAGTCTGTTCGAATCGCCAACCCGCACCGGTATGATCGAGCGCAACCTGCTAAAAAGAATCACAGACTCGTTCGTTCCGCCGTCGCTCGACGATAATGTGGAGACGGCCCGCAAGGCGCGGCTGATCGTGGCGTTCGGCTTTCTGGGGGCCGCGTTCGGGTATAGCTACGCGCTGTTTTATTTGTGCATCGGGCATTATTGGGGGGCGGGGATCATCATCGTATGCAGCACAGCGGCGGTGACGGCCCCGTTTTTACTGCGCCTCACGGGCAGCGTGGGCCTTGCGGGGAACTTGCAATCGCTGATCCTCACGCTCGGTTTTTTCGGCCTCGCCAATGTCGAGGGAGGCGTGCACGGGCATGCCATCGCATGGCTCGCCGCGGTGCCGCTCTGCGCGCTGCTGCTGGCGGACAGCCGTTCGGCGCTGGTCTGGTGCGTGGTTTGTTTCGCGGCGACGGCTTGGTTTTGCGTAAAGGACCTTGCCGGCTTGCCGAGCCCGTTGAGCTACCGCCCGGCATTGCATTCGCTCGTGACTGCGGTGGGATTCATGGGTTTCACCGCGTTCATGTCGCTGCTTGGGCTGATTTTTGAAAGGGGGCGCGCCCGTGCCTATAAAAAACTTGCCGATGCCCTCGTCGAGCTCTCCCGGGCCAACGAACGTCTCAAGCGTCTCTACGCCGAGAAGGACGAGTTTTTCGGCATGGCCGCGCACGACATCAAGAACCGCATCCACGTGGTGCGCGGCCTCGCGGAGTTGATGATGGAAACGCCTGACATCACCCCCGGGCAGGTCCGCCTGGATGCCGACGAGATCATTCACACCTCGATGAAAATGCAGGAGGAACTTGCGAACCTGCTTGCGATGGACGCCATCGAGGAAGGGCGTTTCCAGTTGACCACGCAAGTCTGCGACCTTTCGCAAATCGCCTCGCGCGTCGTGAGGTATTATCGTTCCACGGCGGCGCGCAAGAATGTGGCGATCCAGTATGCCGATTCCAAGTCCGCGCTGGCGAAGGTCGATCCCGGCGCGATCTCTCAGGTGATGGATAACCTGCTTTCGAACGCGATCAAGTATTCCCCCCTCGGAAAAACCGTCCATGTGGCGCTATCCAACAGCGGCGATTGCTGCACGTTTTCCGTGCGCGACGAGGGGCCGGGGTTTACCGAGGAGGACAAGCGGCGGCTGTTCACCAAATTCGCGCGGCTAAGCGCAAATCCCACCGGCGGTGAATCCTCGACCGGGCTCGGACTTTCCATCGTGAAAAAAATCGTCGAGGCGATGGGCGGCGAGGTGAGGTGCGAGAGCCCTGCACGAGGCGGCGCGACATTTGTTGTCACGTTGCCGGCGTCGGAGTAGCTTCGGGCGTTCATGAAAACGCGTCCCGGTGAAATCTCAAAATCCGCCGCCATGGCCGAAGTGCGAGCCATTTACGGCGAGCTGGCGTCGCGGCCCGTGGAGCGGAATTGCATCGGACGCACCGATTGCTGCCGCTTCAAGCTCACCGGGCGCACGCCATGGCTCACGCGCGGCGAGGCGCTTGTTGCCGCGCAGGGCTGGCGCGCCACGGGGCGCAAATCGCTGCCGGAGCGTCCAGACGGCGTCTGCCCGATGCTCGATGAAAAAACGGGCAAATGCATGATTTACGAGCACCGTCCCTTCGGGTGCCGCACGCACTATTGCCGCGCTGCGGGCGGGCCGCTGGCGCGCGGGGAAGTGGTCGATCTCATCCGCCGGCTCGAGGCGCTGGATACCGCGCTCGGCGGCACCGGCGCGCACCCGCTGCCGGGCGCGGTCGCGGCGGAACTCGGCGCGCGCTGAGGCCGTGTGCAATTTCCATTTGCAACGCGTCCCGGCAGTGCTATTGAACGCCGATTGAAATGATCCGCAAAATTCTCCTGGCGCTCCTGCTTTCGTGTGTGCCGCTTTTACCGGCGCGCGCTTACGATTTCGGCCCGAGCGTGGTCATCAGCGTGGGCGACCAGAAACTCGCCGTAATCGATAATGGGAAGGTGAAGGCGAAATACGAAATCTCCACGTCCAAGTACGGCCTGGGCGATACGAACGGCAGCTACAAGACCCCGGTGGGCGCGCTCTGGGTCTGCAACAAGATCGGCGACCATCTCGCACCCGGCACCGTGATCAAAAACCGGGTCGCCACGCGCGAAGTCGTCGCGCCAAACGCGCCGGGGCGCGACCCGATTGTCTCGCGTGTGATCTGGCTGCAAGGAATGAATGAAGCCAATAGAAACGCTTACGACCGCGGCATTTACATCCACGGCACGCCGGAGGAGCGGCTCCTCGGCCACGAGGCGAGCTACGGCTGCATCCGCATGCGCTCGAAGGATGTGATTGCGCTGTACGACCAGGTCCACATCGGCACGCGCGTCACGATTTCAAGCCAGCCGCTTTCCACGATGCTGCCTGCCAGGCCGCACAGCCGCTTTTGGCTCTTCTCGCTCTTCAAGGGGTGAAGCGCCGCCCATCCCCGGGCTTGTAACAGGAATGTGTTACATTCGTTAAATACCACTTCGCGCTTCGGGGCGGATCGCAGCCCGGTTGGCCCTATTGAGCGATTCCCCCCGGATCCCTCAACGCTCTCCCCGTGTCCAACCGGGCTGCCCCTTTGGATGTTTTCCCCCGTTCGTCAAAACGAACGCCTGCCCAATTAGCAGCCGATGTGCCAAGCGTGTTTTCCCGGGCAAAAAAAGTACGCGTTTAGAGTAAAAAAATTCTCCCGCTCACGAGTGCTGGAAAAAGGTGGCAAAAACCCGTGGCTGATTTTAGCCAGAGTGTTCAAACCGGGAGGCAATCGCGCACACGCCACGCGTGGGATTCCAGCAGGCTCTCGGCCTGCTCGTAGGAAATGCCGCGCGCCCCGCTCACGAGCCGGATGGCCCGGTCGCGCAGCTTGGAATTGGACGCCGCGAAATCGATCATCTTGTTCCCGTGTGTCTTGCCGAGGCGGATCATGGCGCACGTGGAGATGATGTTGAGCGCGAGTTTCGTGGCGGTGCCGGCTTTCAGTCGTGTGGAGCCGGCGAGGATCTCCGCGCCCGTGGGGAGATCGATCTCCACGTTCCACGGTTTGCCGGCGCGTTTGCGCGAGGGGTTGCACGTCAGCAAAATCGTGCGCGCCCCGGCTTCGCGCGCCTGCTCCAGCGCCCCGAGGACAAATGGCGTGCGCCCGCTCGCGGTGATGCCGCAAAGCACATCGCCCGGGCGCACCCCGCGCTCGATCACCGCGCAGGCTCCCTCCTCGGCCAGGTCCTCCGCCCCCTCGACCGATTTCCAGAGCGCCTCGGGACCGCCGGCGATGATGCCTTGCACGAGTTCCGGCCTG
>DASZPK010000022.1:0-3557 GCA_035550335.1 Chthoniobacteraceae bacterium
ACCACCGCCAGCGGCGGCACGACGCAGGACAAATTCGTGCTCTCGCTCAACTACACCGGCCCATCCACCGGCGCTTACCTGGGCTTTTATAACACGACCACCGGCCAATGGCAGAACGCCGTGACGGTCAACAGCGATGGCGGCGCAGGGGCAAATTTCGTCAACGGCGCCTACAATCCGGCCACGGATTTCGTGCTGGGTGACTACGGCATTGATACATCCGATGACACCGTCTGGGCCGTGGTGGATCACAACAGCGAATTTGCCGTCATTCCCGAACCCTCCACATGGACGATGCTCGCCATCGGCGCATGCCTGCTCGTCGTCTTGCGCCGCAAGCGGTGCGCCCTCCGCTGATCAACCGGCACTTGCTGCTTCGGGCTTGCCCGGCGCTCACTCCGACTGCAAGTTTCGCAATCACCTTGTCGGGGCAGTTCACTTCTTCGCGATCGCCTCGTAATAGCGCAGCCCGAGGATGTCGCTCCCAAGGTCCTTCAGCGGGTAGATCCCTTTCTCGCCGCCGGTGGCCGGATCGCGGATGAGGTAGTCCCACCCTTCCTTGCCGGCAATGACGACGAAATGCGTGACTCCGCTGCGCAGTTTCAATTTCACAATCACCGGGTTGCCGCGTGCGAGGTTTGAGTCGATGAGATAATAGGAGGGCAAGTCCTCGTAGATATGCTTGACCCGATCCGGCGCGATAAGCGCGGCTTTTTCCCAATAGACCCAGCCCTCGGGGGTATAGCCGCCGTTGGTGTCGAGGAACCAGTTCATGCGCTGCGGATCTGTGTCGATGCCGTAGTATTGGAAAATCATGGCGATCGAGGTGATGGCGCAACCTTCGCCGCCGAGGGTGTCTTTCGTGGCGGCGAGCGGGTCGTCCGCCCATTTTTCATCGGCTTGGAAAAGCTGCGGCACCGGGAGTTCGACGCGGTGGAAGAAATAGCGTCCGCCGGAAGGGGGGATGACTTTTTTCTGCGTCCAGTTGGCGACCGGGACCAGGACGGTCAGCAACAGCAGCGCCGCGACGGCGGTGAGAATTACGAGGATGAGTGTGCGGAGTTTCATCTCCAAAGAGTTCCTGCTTGGCCACTATAACACGCGGAAGATGATTTTCCCCTCGCGGGAGCCCTGCTGGGCGCGCTGGATGGCTTCCTTCGCCGCGGCGATGGGGTATTCCTTTTCGACCTTGCTTTTGAGGAGGCCTCGGGCGGCGAGTTTAAACAGTTGTTTAAACATCTCCTGGCGGGCAGGCGCTGTGGATTCCTCGTACCATTTGGTCACCCAGAAACCGCGGAAACGGATGTCCTTGAAAATGAGGAGTCCGTTCGGGACGCGCACCGGTTGCATGGCCATGGCGCCGTAAGTGACGTGCGTGCCGTGCGGCGCGAGCGAGTTGGCCACGGCAAGGGCGCTCTCGCCGCCCACGGCGTTCAGCGCGAGCTGGATTTTCGCCCCGCCGGTGCGGGCGGGGATTTCCTTCCGGAGATCGGCGGTGTCGAGCAGGACGGCGTCGGCGCCGAGGGCCTCGAGCTCGGGCACAAGGCTTTCGCGGCGCACGATGTTCACGGTGCGCAGGCCGAGGTGGTGCGCGATTTCGATGACGGCGCGGCCAACGCCGGAATTGGCGGCGTTTTGCGCGAGCCAGTCGCCCGGTTTCAATTCCGCAAAATCGTGGAGCATGCGCCATGCGGTGGCGGGGTTGATCTTGAGCATGGCGGCGGTCACGGGATCGATCCCCTCGGGCACCGCCACAACTCCGTGCGCCGGGCAAACGCACGCCTCGCGCCACGTGCCGAGCCCGTGCGGGAGAAGGACTTCGTCGCCGACGTTCACATGCGTGACTTCCCTCCCCGCGGACTCGACGACGCCTGAGCCCTCCACCCCTGGAACGGCGGGGAGCGGCGGGCGGATGGGGTATTTTCCCTCGATGGTATTGAGGTCGGCGGGATTGATTGGCGCGGCGAGGATGCGGATGCGGACATCGCCCGGCTTGAGGTCGGGCAGTTCCTGCTGCTCGACGCGGACGACTTCCGCGGGGTTGCCGTGCTCGTGGTAAACGATCGCGCTGACGCTTTTCATAGGCTGCTCGCTGAAAGCTTACGCGAGGATGTGCGGCGGGAAAGGAAAAATCGACTGTTCGATCAGCGGAGGTCGAAATTTAAACGCAGAGCCACGGAGAAGACAGAGGTAAACAGAGGAGCATGGCGGCACAAATTGACTGATATGCCTTTTTCCGGTATCACTTGCGCGGTGAGGCGCCTTATTTTCATGGCGGTGGCATGGACCGCTTGTGCACACGCGCGGGCGAACCTCGACGAGATGCCCGCGCAGGTCGAAGCGCGATACGGCGCGGGCACGGAAGTGGCGGCGCGCGCGGAATATCTCGCCCGCGACAGGAATTTTAAGCGCGCGATTAATGTGCGCGAATTTTCGCACGAGGGGTATAAGATATTTGTTACTTTCGACACCGGGCGTAGTGTCTCGGAAACTTTTGCGCGGCTCGACGGAAAACCGCTCGGCGAAAATGAGATCGCCGCGTTCTTGAAGCAGAATGACTTCGGGCAAAAATGGCAGGAGCAACAAGTGGACGCCTCCGCGGCGTTGCAAGTGATTCAAAAGACCACCGATGCCAAAACGCGCGACGCGCTGCGCGATTCGATGGTGATGAGGCAGTGGAAACTCGGCGACTCGCTCTGCGCTACATATTACGGGGGAGGGACTCTCGTCGTGGAAACAAGCGCGAGCCACGTTTTCAGAAAGGGGCCCATCATTACGCTCTGAGCGGGATCTTTCCGTTACCGCTGCGCCAGTGTGGGGGCGGGATGCTTGAAGCTGTAAATGCGGCGTAGCGGTTTTGCGGAGTTGGTCACGGGATGATGTTTGCCGCCGAAGATGCCGCCGACGAGGAACAGCGCCGCTAGCATGGAGGACCACGCGAGCATCACCATGCGGGCGTCGAGTTTCTTTTTGTGGCGCAGGGGCCGCAGGATCACGCCGCAATGGCGGCAGTGATGGCCGCCCAAGGGAAGTGCATAACCGCATTTGGGGCAGGATTCCAGCGACACGCTTAATGATCGCAGGAATTGCGAAAAT
The DNA here is from genome assembly GCA_035550335.1 of Chthoniobacteraceae bacterium. GTDB lineage: Bacteria > Verrucomicrobiota > Verrucomicrobiia > Chthoniobacterales > Chthoniobacteraceae > DASZPK01. The sequence continues at coordinate 3,097 of DASZPK010000022.1, forward strand.
TTCAAGTGGCGGGTCCGCCCCGTCACGCCTATTTAACAAAGTAAAACAACCCCGCCGCTCAGCGCCGCGGGTCCCGTGTCTTCCCCCTCCTCTTGCGAAGCCGGATCATCCGGCCTTGCCCTGCGCCTCGGCGGCATTGCGGCCGGGGTCCGTCTCGTTCTCCTCCACTCCGATCGAAAGCAACTTCCCGATCTTCCTCCGCAAATCCCGCTGCACCGATTCCACCGACCGGTTCGCATTCACCAGTTCGAACTTGTATTCCTTCTGCAACCGCTGGAACTCCATCTGCAGCATCCGCTGGTACTTGATGAACGAATCAAAGAAGTCCCGGCTGATTCCCAGGTCCATGCCCGATTCCCAATAATCCAGCGTCGCGTTCTTCTGGAAATTCCGCTCCACCAGCCGCGCGGCTGATACACGGAAGTAAAACACCGCGTCCGGCACCAGCGCCGGGCCGTAAA
>DASZPK010000023.1:0-4399 GCA_035550335.1 Chthoniobacteraceae bacterium
GTCTGCGTGGCCGCATCTCTCACGGCGATGTGCAACGCGCTGCTCATCGGGTGGTTCTCGGCATTCGTAGTTTATCAAATTGCAACGCGGCTGGTGTTCCGCCGCCGTGTGGTGGAGGTGGCGCCCGTATGAAAAACAAAATCCATCTCCTGTTGATGACGCTCGTTGTGCTGGCGCTTCCGGTTGCGGCGATGGCTGGCGACGCCGGCGACGATATCGCAAATGCCAATGATGCCGAGGCCGCGCGAGCCCAGGCCGCACAACAGCCGGTCATCATTCCCTATGACGTGACGAAGCCGCTCGATGCGCAAAAGCCCGACCGCGTTTACATCGGGCGCGAGCAGTTTTTGCAGCTATGGGAGCAGGCCAAGGCCAACAAGCGCGGGCCGCAGCCCGAGAAAATGGACGTGCCGTTCCTCCTCAGCAGTGGGCGTTACGATGCGACGCTCGACGACCACGCGCTGCATGTGACCGGCGTGATCGATCTCCAGACGTTCAACGACGCGTGGGTGAATGTGCCCCTCGAATTCAAAGGGGTGAACCTCGGGACGTTGAAGCTCGACGGCCAGTCCGCGCTCATGACGAAGGATGGCGTGGCGATTGAAAAACCGGGACATCACAGCATCGAGGTCGGGTTCGACATCCCGCTTGGCGCCGACCGCACGCGCCTCGCCTGGGGCATCCCCGAAACTGCCGGCACGCTCCTTTCCATCACGCTCCCAGCAAAACAAATGAAGGCCACCGTCCAGCCGGGAGAGGGCGTGGTCGAGCGGATCAATGGCGAGCAAAAGATCGTGACCGTCGCGCTTGGCGCCACGAACCATGTCGATTTGCAACTGGATTCCTCCGTCGGCCTCTCGACCATGAAACAGGCGGCGGTCGCGAAGATCGACACGGCTTTGAGCATCACGCCCGCGGTGGAACTCGCGCATACAGGGTTTGAATTTTCATTCCCGGAATCGCAGCAGGACCATTTCACCGTCGTCCTCGACAAAGCGCTCTCGCTCGTGAAGCTCGACGTGCAGAACCTCAAATCGTGGAAGCTCACCGAGGGGAACGACAACCAGACACTCGACATCACGCTGGCCGAGCCGGTGCAGGGCTCGTTTAAATTTTTCATCGATACCGAGCGCACGCTCGCCGACGCGCAGCGGCATTTCCCGTTCATCTCTGCCCTGGCGAATCGCATCGAGCGGACCTCCGCGCTTTTCTCGACGCCTTTCCTGAACATCACCCCGCAGCCCGGCACGGCGCTGCGCCAGGTGGATTATCCGGCGGACCAGGGGAACGGCCTGCGCCTCGTGGCGGCATTCGAGGGCACTGGCGACCGCGACCTGCTGGCGTACGACGTCCAGCCCGCAAAGCTCTCCAACAGCGCGAGGATCAGCTACGTCTATCTCGTCAACCACACGAAGATCGAGCTCGTGGCGGCGTTGAAGTTGCAGGCGAAGAACGCCACGGTGTTCGACGCCACGGTCGGCCTGCCGGGCGACTTTACTGTCGAGGCGGTCGAGAGCGGGCGGCTCAAGGATTGGTGGCGCGAGGGCGATACCCTGCACGTCCGCTTCAAGGGGAACGCGCCGGGCTTCGAGACGCCCCTGGTGTTGCACCTTGTCAAACTTTATCCAACAACCACCGACGCGGCGCTCGAGATCACCCCGCTCACCCTGCCCGCCGGGTGGGACGTGAGCGGCAACGGCATCATCGCCGCCAACGCCTCGGTGCAGCCGGACATGACGCTCACCGGTGCGAAGGAGATCAACCCGCAGAACGCCGCCACCGATTTTCGCATCCTGCCCCCAATGGAACGCAAGCGCGGCTTTTCGTTCACCAGCCAGGATTTCCACGCCAGCGTGAAGCTCGCCACGCTTCCGCCGCGAATCGACGGCACGTGGGTGATGTCCGCCCAGGTGCACGAAAACTGGGTTTCGGTAAGCACCCACGTGAACCTCTCCGCGCGGCAGGGGAGCGCGCCCGGGATTTCATTCAGGCTCCCAGCGGAAACGCCGGAAGCCCGTATCACAGGCGAAAACGTGCGTGAAACAACCTCCGCGGTGGACGGCAAATGGCGCGTGTATCATGTGGCATTCCAGAACGATCTCGTGGACAAGACCGATTTCGCGCTGGATTTCGACCTTCCGGGGAATGGGAACGTATCGCTTCGCGCCTTCGAATTTGTGGGAGTCGAGCGCGGGGATGGCTTTGTGATCGTGGACAACGCATCGCAATACCAGATGGAGGTCGCCCCCTCGGGGCTCGAGGTCGCCTTGAGCGAACAAATTCCGTTTCTTCCCTCGGTCTCGCGCAACGCGAGCCTTTACCACGCGCAGCCCGGCTGGGCGTTGCAGATCAAGCTCACGCGCCTTGAGAAGGAGGCCGGGCGCGCCGTGTATGTGGAATGGGCCGAGCTCACCACCGCGATCCGCGCCGATGGCAGCGAATGGCACCGCGCGACGTATCATCTCTTGAACCGCTCGCTGCAATTCCTCCCGGTGAAACTTCCCGATGGCGCCGAGCTCGCGAGCGTGACGGTGGCAGGCGAAAGCGTCCGCGCCGATCGCGGCCAGGCCGCCGGCAAGGATGTGCTGCTCGTGCCGCTCATCAAGACCAAGCCCGGTGACGATTCCTACAATGTCGACCTCGTTTACCGCAATGCGCGGCCGCGCAGCATGTGGACCTTCAGCCGCGAAACGCTCGCCGATCCCGAGGTGGTGGGGATCAGCGTCGAAAAAACATTCTGGAATGTGGCCGTGCCGCAAGGGACCGGGGCGGGGAGTTTTGGCGGAAACATGGAACAGGTGCTCCTCGAGGTGAACGAGACCGAAAAGCAGCAGGCGAACCTCGAGGAATTGAAGAACCTCGGCGATATCGCCAGCAACAGCGCCGACGCCGAGGTCCGGGCAAATGCCGAGCAGAACTACAAGGCGAAGGCGGAAATGATGCAAAAGAGCCTCGCCCCCGCGCCTGCAAAGAGTGTGAATGCCACGCTCGAGTTCAAGAAACAGAGCGACGAAGTGGACGCGCAACGCGAGGAACTCAACCGGGACTTGCAAGCCCAGCTCGCGGAAAACGCCCGCTCGCAGCAAATGCAGCAACAACAGAATCAGCCTTTGCAGGCGCAATCAGCCAACCCCGCCGCCTTTGGCGTCACGGTGACCGGCACGGTGAGCGTATTGCAGAACCGGGCAGTAACGCAAAGTTGGGCCGCCAATGGATCCTATGTAAGCAAGGAGCCGGACACCGCGGACAAGTCGAAGGAGATCGACCAACAGAATGCGCAGCCGGGCAACCAGCAACAGCTTTACGTGAACGATTACGTCGTGAATTTGCAGGATGCCGGCGCCAATACTTATGCGGGGGCGACCACGGTCAATAGCGGCGAGGTGGCTGCCGGCAATAACGGCTATAATAACGGGGGAACGGTGATCGCTGCAGGGGGGAATGTGATCAACGGCAATGTGACCCTGGGCGGCAACAGCACCGTGACCCTCAACAGCGCGAATACGCTGAACGGCGGCGCGGGCTCAGGCACGCTCGTGCAGGGTAAGGTCAGCGAAATCCAGGAGCAGCAAAAGAAGCTCCGCGAGAAGGGCGGCGGCAAGCCCGCAGCGGCAACGGCTCCATCGAGTTTGACCACCCGTTCGGTGAACGGAGCAAGCTCCGACGTTCTCTCCACCATACAATCAGAATCCAACTCCACCGGCAACGTGACGGTCCTCTCCAGCGCCCGCGCCAACCCCGCTTTTAATCCCGCCTCTGTAGAGCGTGAAATCCAGCAAGCGAACCCAAGGGGAGGGGGGGAGGGCTATGCCGACATGCCGCGCGTGCAGCCGCCAGCGCCGGTGGCTGTCGCCCTGCCTGTGGACGCAAATCCCGGGGCAATGGACGATGCGGCCACCTATTACAGCCGCGGCATCCTGCAGGGGCCGCAGGGGCAGGCACAGTTGCAAACCGCCGGGGCGATTTCGCTGCCCATCGATTTCCCGATCGACGGGCTGCGGATGTATCATTTCAAAAAACTCAACACCAATGCGCGCCTCAGCTTCTGGATCACCAACGAGCGCAGCCTGGATAATTGGAAATGGTTCGCGGTATTCGCCGTCGTGGCGTTGCTGATCAAGGGCGTTTTCAAATTTGCCGGGCGCGGATCGTTCCGCGTGCTGAAGCGCCGGGTCGTGCATATTTGAGGTTGCGGGCAATTGTTACAAAATCGTAACATTTGTTCGCTTGCATTGCGGGGGTGCCATCCCGCTTCATTCCCTGAGTCCATGGACCCCGCCCAACTTTTCAGCAAGGAGACCGACGCCATCACCCTCAACCCCGGCGAGGTCCTCTTCCGCGAGGGAGACGCGGGCGACAGAATGTATGTCCTGCTCGAGGGAGCGGTGGACATCACCAT
>DASZPK010000024.1:0-3437 GCA_035550335.1 Chthoniobacteraceae bacterium
GTGGAACTCGCCACGCTCTCGGATCCCGACAATCTCGTCGAGTCGGTGGTGGGCGTGCTGGGTGTGCGCGAGGACCCCGGCCAGGCGCTCCAGGCGGCGCTGGTGAATTTCCTCCGCTCGAAAAATTTGCTGCTCATCCTCGACAATTGCGAGCACCTCATCGCAGCCGTGGCGCGCCTTACCGATACGCTGCTTCGCGCGTGCCCGAACCTGCGCATTCTTGCCAGCAGCCGCGAGGCGATGGGGATCGCGGGCGAGACGACATGGGCGGTGCCGTCGCTCTCGCTGCCGGACCCGAGCACGAACCAATTGACGAACGGCGAGTTGATCCAGGTGCTTTCGCAATACGAGGCGGTGCGGCTTTTCATCGACCGCGCGCTGGCCGTCCAGCCGTCGTTCCAGATCACGAATGACAACGCCCCCTCCGTCGCCGAAATCTGCTGGCGGCTCGATGGCATTCCGCTCGCGATCGAACTCGCCGCCGCGCGCGTGAAAGTGCTTACGCTCGACCAGATTGCCACGCGCCTCGACGACAGTTTCCGCCTGCTCACGGGCGGGAGCCGTACCGCGCTCCCGCGCCAGCAGACGTTGCGCGCGCTCATCGACTGGAGCTACGATTTGCTGAGCGATTCCGAAAAGAAACTGCTGCGCCGCCTCTCGGTCTTCGTGCGCGGGAGGACGCTCGAGGCGGTCGAGGCGGTCTGCTCCGGCGACGGCGTGGAGGAGTACGACGTGCTCGACCTGCTCACGCTGCTCGTCGACAAATCGCTCGTGACGCGCGAGGAGGAGAACGGCGAGGCGCGCTATTACATCCTGGAATCGGTCTGGCAATACGGCCGCGCGAAATTGCATGAGGCCGGCGAACTGCCGGCGCTGCGCGACAGGCACCTCGCCTACTTCCTGAAATTCGCGCAGGAAGCCGAGCCGAAATTGTACCGCCGGGAGCAGGCCGTGTGGCTGGAGAAACTCGAGTACGAGCGCCTCAACCTGCGGGTCGCGCTCGAATGGAGCGTGGAATCGCCCGACCGCACGGAGGAGGGGATGCTGCTCGCGGGCGCGCTCTCGCGCTATTGGGAGGTGCGCAGCCATTTCAAGCAGGGGCGGGAACTTTACGCCGCGGTGCTTTCGCAGGCCGATGCCGCAGCCCACACGCACACCCCCGCGCGCGCCAAGGCGCTCACCGGCGCGGGCCGGCTCGCCTGGTGCCAGGACGACGACGCGGCGGCGCGGGATTATTTCCACGCCGCGCTGGAAATCTACCGCGAACTGGGAGACAAGCAGGAGACGGGCTTCGTGCTGGCCTACCTTGCCTTCGTCGAGCGCTCGGAAAGCAACCTCGGCCTGGCGCGCAAGCATTTCGACGAAACTTACGCCATCGCACAGGAGATAAACAATGTCACACTCACCGCGATCGTTGACAGCGGCCGCGGCACGCTCGCCATGGACGACAACAACCCGGCCCTGTCGCGCGATTTGAAGGAGAGCAGCCTGAAACTTTTCCGCGAAATCGGGGACATCTACGTCGTGGGGCTGCTCTCGTGGAGCCTCGCCCGCGCGCACATTCAACTGGGCGAATACGGGCAGGCGAGGGCGCTCCTCGAGGAGTGCGTCGCCACCAGCCGCCAGCTTCGGAACAAGTGGTCCATCCCGTATTACCTCGAATGCTTCGGCGAGGTGGCGATCGCCGAGGGGAAGGCGAAGCGCGCCGCGAAGCTCTTCGGCGCGGGCGAAGTCTTCCGCGAAAAGATCGGCCTCGCGCCGTCGCCCCCGCACGACCGGGTCATCTACGACAAGGCCGTGCAGTCGATTCGCGAGGTACTCCCGGCTGAGGAATTCAAGGCCGCGTGGGAACTGGGGCGGGGGATGACGATGGAGCAGGCCTTGTCGTACGCGCTCGGGAATCCCCCGGCCAAACCGTGAGCTGCGATTCGCTCGCGCACTTTCCACCATCCCTCCGGGATGCCCGCAGCGATCGCTCACATTCGGCAAAAAATTTCGTGAGCAACCGGGTCGCTGCTTTTTTCGCTATTTTCGGAGGGAAATGCAGCCGATGAGGAACGGTGCCCGCAAATTATTTCGTGAAAAAATCACGCAATTTGTTGACAGAAAACGCATTTTTTTGAGAGAGATTTGGCAGTCAATACGCCGGTATGCGCAGTCGCTTGTGAAATTTTTCACAAAACGCTTGCCATCAGAATCTGGACAAATATTCTGCCCCCTCGCCTTTGATTTTTAAGTGAACGGTCGCCGGCGTTTGACGAATAAAACAAGAGTTTAACAACGAGAGATGCCAAATTTTTTCCCTAGGTCGAGCAACTGGATCCCGCTCAAAATTCTCGTGATCGTGTTGGTGCTGAGCAATGCCGTGACCGCCGGGGTCTGGTATTATTTCACCCCCAAATACACCCGCCAGGGCTACCAGCCCGACCAGCCGATTCCCTTCCCGCACGACATCCACGTGAAGCAGCTCGGCATGGACTGCCGTTATTGCCACAGCTTCGTGGAGGTGGCCGCCCATTCGAACATCCCGAACACCCAGCTTTGCCTGAACTGCCATTCGCAGGTGCAGAAGGACAACCCGAAACTCCAGCCCCTGCGCGATTCCTGGCAGACGGGCCAGCCCGTCCAGTGGGTGCAGATCCACAAGACGCCGGAGTTTGCCTATTTCAACCACTCGATCCACGTGAACCGCGGCATCAGTTGCATCAGTTGCCACGGCAGCGTGAACGACATGTCCACCGTGTTTCACGAGCAGCCGCAGAGCATGAGTTGGTGCCTCGATTGCCACCGCGCCCCTGAAAACGCCCTGCGCCCAGTGAATGAGGTGTTCAACCTCGATTATCACCGCCCGGCCACCGGGGCCGACAATCCCGACTGGCGTCCGCCGGCCGACCATGCCCAGGTCGAGGAAGGCTTGAAATTGAAAGAGCAAATGAAGATCAACCCGCCCGTCCAGAGTTGCGCAGGGTGTCATCGATGAAAAAGATTTACCAATACCCACCCGAGCCGAAAACCGGCAAAAAACACTGGCGCAGCCTGAACGAGCTCAGCGATACGCCCGAGTTCCGCCAATGGCTGGAGCGCGAGTTCCCGGCCGGGGCCGAGGAGCTCAAAGGCGGCGAGGTTACGCGCCGGAGTTTCCTTAAATTGATGGGCGCCTCCACCGCGCTCGCGGGCTTGGGGCTCAGCTCGTGCCGCCGCCCGGAGAAGCACTTGGTGCCGTTCACCAAGAGCGTGGAGTGGGCGATCCCCGGCAAACCGCTCTTTTTCGCGACCTCGATGCCGCACCGCAATGGCGCGCAGCCGCTTGTGGTCACCACACACGATGGCCGCCCGACCAAGGTCGAGGGCAACCCCTTGCACCCGGCGAGCATGGGCGCGACCGGCACCTTCGCGCAGGCCACCCTGCTCGACATGTACGATCCCGACCGTTCCCG
>DASZPK010000025.1:0-5732 GCA_035550335.1 Chthoniobacteraceae bacterium
TCGATTGCCGTGTGCTGGCCGCATGGCTGGCGTCCGGCGTCCCGTTGACAGATGGTGAAGAGCAGGGCCGAGCCCCCGTGAGCAAATCCTATCTCAAGCGTCCTTTCTGGTTTCATCTCCATGAAGAGATTGTGAAGCACCACGAGATTGTTGAGCGTGGACACCGAGGAAATCTTGCGGACGTTTCCCGACCTCCCCGCAACCTCACCCGCCTGGAGCATCGACGCCAGCGGCGGGCAGAACCCGAGTGTTTCGTTGGCTTCCATGGGGTTCAGGCGCGCAATGTCGGCATCGTGCCACGCCGGGGTTTGCCGCGATCCACACAGATGCCCAGCGGGTTTGATTGCAGTTGCATATTCGTTCCCGGGTAAAAGGCTTTTTAGCCACTGGTAGCGTAAAACATTAGGAAAAAGGAGACTACACATACATTGTGAAGAAATACGCGTGGATTGTTGCCGCGCCCCGCATGGCGATAATGACGAAGCCCCAATAGCAGACGCGAATCTCTCCGTCATAACTTCACAAAACCAAAGCGTACCTGTGATCAGTAATAAAGGAACTGCCTCTTGAATCCTACCGCTGGAGCCATTACTGAAGAATCAATTCTGTGAACCACAAGAGGCTTGACACTCGGCAGCACAGGGATAAAATCGCTGCCGAATTCACCTCGGCTTATGGAGTCCAAATCAAATTGGAAGTCCGTTCTAGCAGCAGTGGCTTTGCTGATGGGTTCCGCATTAACCGCTGCGCAGGCGCAGACGTCGTTCCCGATTTATGTGACGAACCAGAGCGACGACACCGTCACGGCGTTCACCTCCTCCGGCTCTTCCCTCGGCGTCTTCGCCAGCGGGACCGGCCTGAACAGGCCGTTTGGACTGGTATTCGACAGTTCGGGCAATCTTTATGTGGCCAATTATGACAGCGACGACATTGAGAAGTTCTCGCCAACGGGAACTGACTTGGGCGTGTTTGCCGCCACCGGCTCCGACACAGCACCTTACGGATTGGCCATCGACGGGTCGGGCAATATTTTCGCAGCCCTTGTCACCGGGGGAGCGATCGATAAAATCACACCGAGCGGCAGCGTTTCCACCTTCGCCTCGAGCTTGGGAGTGCCGACCGATGTAGCCTTTGACTCCTCTGGCAATGTCTATGAGACTAACAATTCCAGCAATACGGTCAATGAGTACACATCCAGCGGCTCCTTCATCGGGGTCTTTATCAGCGCCGGCTTAAACGCCCCCCAGGGGCTTGCCTTCGACCACTCGGGCAATCTTTACGTGTCCAACAGCGGGAATAATACTATCGAAGAATACACCTCCTCCGGCTCTTCCCTCGGCGTCTTCTTCAGCAGTGGATCGCTTGAAACACCCGAGGGACTTGCCTTTGACACCGCGGGCAATCTTTATGTGGCCAACGCAAATAACGTGTACGGTAACAATATCCTGGAAATCACCCCGAGCGGCAGCGGCTCGATTTTCGCCGACACCACCACTCCCGCCTTCATTACGTTCGCGATACCCGAGCCAAGCTGCGCGCTTCTTTTTTGCGTCGGCGCCGCGGGGCTGGCGATGGTAAGAACGCGAAAAAAACAGAGGGTTAAATAGAACTCGCCGTTGGATTGCAAATTTTCCAAGCGTAGCATCTTGCTATTTTTGCGTGTGGTTCCGATCCACGCCAGCAACTTTTGCGGTAGTCCGCGGGAGTCACTCCAAGTGGCGAATCGCATTTCATTTTAGCCCGCCGATGTGCATCGCATAGAGGGATGTCCCTGCGGGAATATAAAGCGTGCGCCGGTCTTTGCCGCCGAAGACGAGGCCGAGCGGGCGCTCGGGCACGGTGATGACGTCGCGCAGTTTTCCCGACTTGTCGTAAACGAAGACCTGGCCCTCGGCGATGTAGACATTGCCATCGGCGTCGGTCGCCACCGCTTCGCCGCCATGGTTGGCGAAGAGTTTGAAGGCGCTGAGATTTCCCGCTGCGTCGAGGTTGGCGGAGTAGGTCTGGCCTGCGGATTCCAAGGTGATGTAAACGGGCTTCCCGGGTTTTGCGACGATGAGGCCGTAGGCGCGGATGAGGTCATGGTCTTTCACACCCCAGCTCAATTTACCGGTGATGAAGTCGTCATTCGCCGGAATAAATACGGAGCCGTCGGCGGAGACGAAATGCATGGCGGCCTTGGGCGCCTGTCCTTTCACCAGCGCGTAACCGCCGGTCCAATAGTTGCCGGGCAGAATGGCCGTGGCGCCGGGATGTTCCGCTGCGGGGACGGGTTTCAGGACGGTGATGGCGTCGGGATGTTCCGGATCCAACGCATAGATCGAGCCGGTGTAGGAAACGACAAGTAGATTTCCCGAAGCGTCGCAAGCCAGGTTGAGCGGATCGAGCGGATGATCGGAAATGAGCTGCGGCTGCGGATTCCCGCCAGTCCAGCGGAAGATGCGCTGCTTGCGCGCGTCCACGGCGTATAAGCGGCCCTCCTTGTCCACCGTGCCCCCGGCGAGCCGGAAGAAGCCTCCCGCGAGTTTCTGCACGCGCGAATCGGGGGCGTGGGCCACGGATTGATTTCCAGCGGTGAACGTGGCGAATTCCCGTTGGCGGAGCTCGAGACCGGTGCTGACGTCCACTATCGCATTGTCGAAATCGGCCTTGCTGTTCGACCAGCAATGGAAATTCCGGAATTGGATTCCCGTGGATTCGGAGATTTTCACGGCGCTGCGAAAAGGCTGGTAGGAACTTATTACGCGATAGATGAACAAGTTCGCGATGGTCACGTCGTGGCAGCGGTCAATGTCGAGCGGCTGGCAGAAACCGCCCTCGCCGCGTTCCTCCTCGAGTTGCAGCGCGCAGATTTCCCAATTTGAAACATCCTGGAGCTTCACCTCGTTGCGCACGTGATGCTCGACGGAAATCTCATACATGCGGCCGGGAGTGCTGGTGCGCGAGATCATCAATCCGCATTGCGCGAAGGTGCTCGGCGTCCAGATATCCATGAACGTGCCGCCGCCTCCATCGGTAATCCAGAGGCTCGGGTATTGCGAATCCCAGCGCCGCTGCGGGTTTGGGTCGGAGGTGTGGTTGTTGTTGTAAATTTCCTCACCATCGCCCGAGAGCTGCGACGTGCCGTGGCCGCCGAGAAAACGCACATCGTTCACTAGCGAGTGCTCGCCGGCCATCCACTTCACGGCCACCGCGCGCGGGTTGGCGCCGCTCGTGTAAACGCCGATTCCCGTGATGATATTTGTGCCTCCGGAGGGCGTCTCAATCATCGGGACAGGCGCCCCCACTCCGCTGAAGGCGGGAGTGTTGTCGTCGATGAAAATGCGCGTCGAGGCGGGGTTCAGGCCGATCAGTACCGTATCGGGCCGCAGCACGAGCGTGTCGGAAATGCGGTAGGCTCCGCTCGGGAAATAGAGCGCGCGGTTCGAGGCGATGGCCTGGCGTAGTGCCGCAGTTTCATCGGCGACGCCATCGCCTTTCACGCCGAGTGTGCTGACATTCACCCACGTAGATTGCGGCGGGGGCGCGGCGACATCGGTTTGCGCAGGCGACGGCGGTTCCTTGAGCGCCGAGATTTTCGAGTGCGTCCCGGTGTCGAAATCCTTCGCCGTGTCGCCCCCTCCCGAGACGTGCAGGCCATGGGAAAAATCCTCGACGCGATAGATCGCTCCCGGAGCGGCGATTTGTTTTCCGCTCGCGGCAAACTTGGCGAATACCGGCGTCTCCCGGCAAACGATGTTTATCAGGTTGATTTGATTGCGCGCGTTCTCCTCGTTGCCAATGATCAATGCCGGCCCGGCGATTTGCTCCATCGTGCCATCCTTCATCCAAAGCTGGTCGCCCCGGTCGGCGCTCATCGCGATGGCAGTCGGCATGTTTTTGAACTGCGGACGAATCAACGTGAGCCCCGCAAGCTGCGATTGGATTGCGGCGACGCTCTGGCCGTCGAACGTCGTGTCCACGAGGCAGTATTGCCAGCCCGGCGAGGGCGTGCGCGTCATGATCCCGTATTTTCCGCCGTGGAAATGCAGGTCCTCGCAAAAATTTCCGCCGTCGTTGATCCCCGCCAGCCCGGAGCCGATTTCAAAATCGATGTGCGCCAGGAAGCAGTGCTGCGCGTAGGTGGAGCGGATCGCGACCGCGCCGGGATTCCCCTTCCCGATCCGGATGTCCACATTGCTCAGCGCCGAATAGAACGTCCCCGGGTTCGCCTCGCCGGGCGGCGTGGTGAAATCGATGGCGGGCTTCGGGGTGGGGCCGGGCTGGAAGATGAATCCCGCGCCGTTCCCCTTGTGGCCGGGGATGTTTCCAGCGAAGTGAAACAGATAGGCCGGTTCGTCCGCCTGGTATCCCGGCGTATCATCCCCGAGCACAAACACCGGGCGCGTCTTTCCGAAACCGATGATGCGAATGCCCGGCCAGATTTGGATGGTCTTGCTGATCCGGTAGGTGCCCGGTGGCACAAACAGAATGCCGCGCGTTGTGTTCTCAACGACGGTGTTCACCGCTTTCTGCAGCGCGGCAGTATCATCCGTGGCGCCATCGCCGGGCGCATCGAGGTAAACGGCTTTCGGGTCTTCCAGCTTGTCCGTGTAATAGGAATTCTCTCCCGCCCAAGCCGCAGTCGCAAATGCGATGGCGGCAAAGGTGGGCAACCAGCGAAGGGGGGATTTCATGGCGCGCGAATTTAACCCGTTCGCTCCCCGATTGCATTCGCAAACTCAAAGCTCCCGCCACCTTTTTCCCAAATCACAGCGGAGAAACCATTCTCACAAATGCCCAAATCCGCGAAAATGCATCAGCGATGCGAAGCCATGCCATGTACTGCCCGAAAACGTTTTTTGCGATTTTACAGAGAAAATCGCGTGGCGTTTTCGACCACAAATCAAGACTGCCCCTGTAAAGGCCCTGTTGGTTCGTTAGGTGCTCTTATGGGAAATCGCATTTCAAAAATCCATACATAACCGCAGTAACTAAAAATAACATCTATGATTAACAACATCCGTAAAAACCGTGGTTTCACACTCGTCGAAATCATGATCGTCGTCGCCATCATCGCTTTACTGGCATCCATCGCAGTCCCAAACTTCCTCCGGGCACGCAAACGCTCCCAAGCTACGCGCATCCTCGAAGACTTGCGCCTGCTCGATTCCGCCGCTGACCAGTATGCCATCGAGACCAATAAAGTCTCCGGCATGCATCCTGTCTTCGGCGACCTGAAGAACTATCTCAAGACCGGCTCGACCCTTTACACCACGGGCACCGACCTCTTCGGCGATTCGTACGGGCCTTTCACCGTCGATTCGCTCCCGCAGGTCCCCACGAGTGCGTTCAGCGCCCTTTCGGACGTGGCACCGGCCTCCTTCTGGTCTCCTTACTGAGTTTGCTGTAACGACGGCACGGATTTCATCGTGCCAGTTGGCGCTTCCATCGATTACATCGGTGGAAGCGCCTCTTTTTTAGACGGGTGCCATTCCCAGAACGTCACCTTGTCCACCTCGCCCCGTTGCTCCCATTCGCCGGGGAGATCGGAATCGAGGAAATTCCGCACGTTGGCGCGCCAATCAGTGCCTGTCGTCGGGGCGCCCCCTGCCAGTGTGAGATCATACGGGTAAACCACCGCTGCATAAACGGGCCGGCCCGCGAACTCGAACCCCGACGCGAGTTCGCTCCACCGGTCCCCGCGCACCCAGTCCGAGCGGACGAGTATAAACGGCGTGTAACAAAAAAAC
>DASZPK010000026.1:0-4659 GCA_035550335.1 Chthoniobacteraceae bacterium
CCGATCAGGTGGAGCCAGCCTGCGTGTAGAAACATGGAGGTGGCCATGTGCAAGAGGGCGTCGTGCCATGGCTGGTGCGCCGTCGGCACGAGGCTTCCGATGTCCACCGAGTGGCCGACGTCAGCGTGTAATTGCCAGAAAAAAACAACGGCATTCACCGCGATGACGAGCAGCGTGGCGAAAGGAAATCGCCTCGCCGGCCGGTCATCGTAGAGAGGGAGCATTGCCCGCGCTCGCGCCCGGGATTACTGGCCGCCGGGCATGTCCCCGGATTTCGGGGGCATGGGAGGGGTATCAGCACCACCACCGGGGGCGGGTGCCGGAGCGCTGCCGCCGGGCATGGATTCGGGAGCGCCGCCGGGCGCTGTGCCGTGATCCGCTGGCGGTTCGGCGCCTTCGTCCGGGGCAGGAGGCGCCGCGAGTGGCGGCAGGAGGATTTTTGCGTTCTTCGCGCTGAGGTCCTTGAGCAAATCGTTGATCGCCTTTTCTTCCTTTTCCTTGCCGAGCCCATCGATGATGGCCTGCTTGACCTGATCGAAAGGCAGCGGCTTGATGTCCGTCACCTTGATCACGTGCCAGCCGAGGGCAGTCTCCACCGGGTCGCTGACCTCGCCTTTTTTCAATTTGAATGCGGCATCCTCAAACTCGGGAAGGGTCTTGGAGAGCTTGTCGCCGGGCTGGAGGTAATCCACCAGGTCGCCACCCTTGCCTTTCGTGTCTGCGTCGTCGGAAACTTCGCCCGCGACCTTGGCAAAATCCTCGCCCTTGGTGATGCGGTCCTTGGCGGCCTGCGCGGCCTTTCTCTTTTGTTCGACCACGTCGTCCGAGGCGTCCTTGGGCACGGAGATGAGGATGTGGCTCACGCGGACGGTTTCGAATTGGTCGGGGTTCGCGTCGTAGAAGGCCTTCGCATCATCGTCGGAAACCTTGATTTTGTCGGCGACCTGCTCGTTGACCCATTTCTCCTTTTGGGTTTCGTCGTGGATCTTCTGCTTAAACATTTCGAGGTTCTGGCCCACCTTTTTGAGGGCGGTGTTGAGTTCCTCGTCGGTGCCGGTGAAATGCTGCTCGTCCTTGAACTCCTGGAGGCGCTTGTTCACTTCCTCATCGGTCACCGTTTCCTTTGCAGCGCGCGGGGTGAGGAGACGCTCGATGACCATGTCTTCGAGGACGGTGCGGTAGCCCTTCTGGATCTGGTCCTTGCTGAGCATCTCGACGGTGCCACCGAGTTCCTTGAGGCGGTCGCTGAATTCGGCTTCAAGCTCCGAGCGCTTGATTTTTTTGCCGTCCACGATGGCCACCGGGTCGGGAAGGCCGGATTTATCGGGAGTGGCGCTTGGACTCGGGCTGGCGCTCGCCTTGGGGCTTCCCTTGGCGGTGGCTTTCGGGCTAGGGCTGGCTTTCGCCCCGGTCTTGGATTTGGGGCTCGGGGAAGGGGAGGGGGATGAATCGGCAGCTTGGGCGGTAGCGAGGGCGGCCGAGAGGAAAACGGCGGGCAGGAGGAGAGATTTCATTGGTGGAGCGCAAAACTGGCACGGAATGGAGATTAGCGCCAGCGCTATTTTGCAAAGGGATACGCGGTTGGCGGGGAGGCCGGTTGTGGGCTATTTTTCCAAGCCGTAAACGAGCACTTTGAATGTATCCGGGACCATCTTCGGGCGCGAGCGCGGCGCTTCCTTTGCGGGGGAAGTCGACGCCGCGGGCGAGGCGGAAGCCGCGGGCGAAGGCGAAGCGGGGGCTTCGAACTGCGCTGTGGGGAGGTAAATCTTGTGCGTCTTCGGGTCGATGGTCATCGTCCGCGCGCCACGCTGGGTGGGGAGGGTTTGCACCGGGGTCAATTTGTCCGGCGCGTCCTCGTGCGCGATATACGTGTTGCCTTCGCCGCAGGAACTGAACGCCAGCAGCGTGCCGGGATCGAAGCTGGTGCCGTCCACGCCCTGGCCGATCGAGACATTGCCGAGCACCTTGCCGTTCGTGCTGTCCATCATCACCATCATTTTGTTGCCGCAACCGAGGAAGAGGCGGTGGTTCTTTGCGTCGTATGCAAGGCCGGAGGGCTCCTCGCCCGGCGCGACGGGCCAGGTGTTCACGATTTGGTGCGTCTTGGTGTCGATGGCCACGACCTCGCTCTTGTCCTCGATGTTGCAATAAACGCGGCCCGCATCGGGATCGGCCACGGCGAATTCCGGTTTGCCCGGCAGGGCGATGGTCGTGGTCACCTTGCCCGACTTGGCGTCGATCACGGTGGCGGATTGGCCGCGGCCGTTGAACGCGTAAACCTCCTTGTTGCCGGGCTCGTAAATGATCTCGTCGGGATTTTCACCCGTATCGACCTTGGAATTGGTCTTGAGCGTCTTGAGGTCGACGATGCTGACTTTGTTTTCGCGCCCATTGCTTGAGAAGCCCAAGCCGAGTTCCGGGGCGATGGCGAAACCGTGCACGCCCTGCGTGTCTTCGATCTGGCCGGCGACCTCGTCCTTGTCGGTATCGATCACCACCACCACATTGCCGTGGCTCACATAGAGGCGGCGCGCGGCTTCATCCGCCGCGAGCATGTCCCAGCCGCCATCGCCGCCCACTTTGATTTCCTTCAAGAATTTGTATTGCGGGGCATCCGCCGCATGAACGAACGGGACGGAAAGTGAAGCGAGAACAAGGAGGGCGGGGAGGAGTTTGGTTTTCATATTTTGAGGGATGGAATCGGGGTTTTCGGAGGGCCCATTACCTCTACGGATCGGGCGCGGGTAAAGTCGTAAATAATGACAAAATTGTCATTCTAAAATGAGTGCGCAACCCGATTCGCTCATGCACCATGGCCGTCAAATCCCCCGCCCTCCGGGCGCAATCCAACCAAAAACCCAAAATCCAAACCCAAAACAAATGAAATCCTTCATCAAACCCATATTCACGCTTGCGGTCGCTGCCGCGCTCGCACTCTGCGCCTCGTGCGCCCAGACCCAGCCCAAACCCAAGCAGGACCCCGCGCTGCTCGCCAAGGCGAAAATCAGCCAGGCCCAGGCCGAAAAAATCGCCCTTGCCAAGGCGCCCGATGGCACCGTGACCAAATCCAAGCTCAAGGACAAGAAGGGCAAGCTCATCTGGTCAGTTGAAATGTCGCGCCCGAAGACGACAAAGACGACCGAGGTGCACGTCGATGCCACCACCGGTAAGATCCTGAAGGTCGAAGTCGAGGACCCGGCCAAGGAAAAGAAGGAAGGCAAGGAAAAGGAAGAAGACGAGCAGAAGGAAAAAGCCGAAAAGCAGTAGGATATAACACATGAAAAACATCGTTAAAATATTGCTCGCCGCCGCCGCCGCGGTTGTATTTGCCGGCGCCGCGCAGGCGCAATCCACCGACCAGGCCGCGCTCGAGGCGAAGGCCAAGGTCTCCAAGGCCGACGCGGTGAAGACCGCGCTCGCGAAAGTCCCCGGCACGATCGAGGATTCGTCAATCGTGCAGCAAAAAGACGCGCTCCTCTGGACGTTCAACATCTCCCCCAAGGGCGGAAAAGGCATCACCGTGGTGAGCGTCGACGCCACCACCGGCAAGATTGCAAGCGTCACGGCGAAGAAGGGCAAAAAGGGCGGGAAAGAGGACGATGACGACGACGAAAAGGACGACGATTAACAAAGTTTGACAAGAGCAGCGAACGGGCCGCCGCCGGAACAATCACACCGGCGGCGGTCTTACATGATGGCCTGCGGCGTTGTGATGAGGATGACAAAATTGTCATCGTAAAGGGGGCGCCGGTTCATCTTCCGGTGGCAGTATGCGCAGGCCGGTCAATCACCGGCCTAAAAAACAAACCATGCGAAAAAACATGAAATTCAAACTCATCATTCATTCCCTCTCCGCGCTCGCGGGTGTCGTTTTATCCGCGCCGGCAATCAATGCCAGGGACGCCGTGGGCTTCGCAGCCACTTTCGACGTAAAAAAAAGCGATTTTACCCCGACCGGGCGAAGTCCCTTTTTCGTGCTCGAGCCGGGATTTCAACTCATTTACAAAGGCGTTGAGGATGGCGGAGCCACGGTGCTGACAATCACGGTTCTCCGTCAAACGAAGGTCGTCGATGGCGTGGAAACGCGTGTTGTCGAGGAACGCGAAACGACCGATGGAAAGCTGGTGGAGGTTTCCAGGAATTATTTTGCCCTTTCCAAAAAAACCGGCGACGCATTTTACTTCGGAGAGGATGTCGACATGTACAAGGACGGGCGGGTGGCCAACCACGAGGGCTCATGGCTCGCAGGCGTGAAAAACGCGCGTTTCGGCCTCGGCATGCCCGCCAGACCGGTGCCGGGCATGCGCTATTACCAGGAGGTCGCCCCCGGTTTCGCACTGGATCGCGCGGAAATCGTGAGCGTGACTGAAACCATCGGGACGCCGGCGGGGAAATTCACCGGTTGCCTGAAGACAAAGGAAACATCCGGCCTCGAAAAAGGGACGGAATACAAAATTTACGCGCCCGGCATCGGCATGGTGGCGGATGGGGGCTTGAAGCTGGTGAAGGTGGCAAAGATGGCATCGTAACATGACAAAACTGTCATCGTAAAAGAGGGCGCCGTTTCATTTTCCGGTGACAGCATGGGCGGGCCGGTCAAACAGCCGGTCAAACAAAAACACAAACCATACAAAAACATGAAATCCAAACTCATCATCC
>DASZPK010000027.1:0-6032 GCA_035550335.1 Chthoniobacteraceae bacterium
GGAGTTGCTCGCTGCGGCCATCGCCGTAACCCGGCGCGGTGTCGAAGAAGTTGCAGCCGGCGTCGAGGGCGGTGCGCACGATGCGAAGCGCGTCGCCGGTGTCGTGCAGGCCCCATGCGGGATTGGCGAGCTGCCATGCGCCGAGGCTGATCTCGGAGACGTGGATTCCTGTGCTGCCCAGCGGACGTGATTTCATGCGCGGTTCGTAATGTTTAAAAAGTTTCTCCCGTGACTTTTTCAAATCACGGGAGAAATGGACAACACAAAATGTCGCCGGATTTTATTTTACATCGGAGGTGAGCGCCTGCGGGGCGGCGGTCATTTCATCA
The DNA here is from genome assembly GCA_035550335.1 of Chthoniobacteraceae bacterium. Classification (GTDB taxonomy): domain Bacteria; phylum Verrucomicrobiota; class Verrucomicrobiia; order Chthoniobacterales; family Chthoniobacteraceae; genus DASZPK01. The sequence continues at coordinate 330 of DASZPK010000027.1, forward strand.
ACCACCTTGTCGCCTTCGTAGAAGGTGACTTTTTCCGGCTGCGCCAGAGGGTTCCAGGCGATGTAGGTGTGCTTCTTGGTTTGGTCGTTGTAATACACCATCGAGGTCGCGCTGGAGCCGTGGGATTTCCAATCCACGAGGCCGAGCGAAATCATCGAGTGGGCGGTGTAGTAGGCCATGATCATTTCGTGCGAGTTGTTGGCGACCTTCTTGTCGGCGGTGTCGAAATATTGAACGACCGTCTGCGGGTCGTACATCGATACGTAGCCGAGGATCACGCCGCCGGGGTTGTCGCCGAATGAGGCGAGTGTGCCGGGTTTGCCCTGGGCCTGGCAATCCTTCGCCATGTTGTCGAACATCTTTTTGGCGAACGCGGGATCGCGGACGAGATACGAGAGCATCGGGGAGCAGGGGAGCCACTCGATGGCATAGAACCACGCGTGGTCACCGGTGAAGTAAGTTGCGTAGGCGTTGTGACCGCTCCACGGCATGGAATCGATCGGGTGCGGCCATGCCTTGTCAAACACGTCGCCGCTGAAGTTGAACCAATATTCCAGCACCGCGTTGCTTTCCATCGCGTAACCCATCGCACCGGCGTCGCGCATTTCCTTGTTGCCGAGCGCCTGGCCAAGATAGGTGAGGCCAGCCCAGCTTTGCATGGCTTCCGAGGAGGATTCCTGGTTTTCGCCGTCGCCGGAGCCTGTGCCGCCAGCCCAGGAGTGGCCCTGCCAGATGTCGAAGGTGCGGAAGAACGGGTAATCCTTGTCGTTGCGGTCCCAATTGGCGTATTCCTTCGCGACCTGGGTCGCCATCGGGCCGTAATCGGTCGCGAACTGGCGGTCCGCCGCGCACATCAACGCGGAGGCGTAGGTGAAGTAACCGTAATGGAAGTGGTGGTCATTGAACATGTCGGAGCCGTAGCTGGTCTTGGTGCCGACGAGCGCCTTGAGCTTCGGATAACGCATGAAATAATGGTCGGCCTTGCCGGGCGTGTAGGTGAACCAGTTCGACAAGCCGTCGCGCAGGTCGTCGACGAACTGCTTGTAACTCGGGTTATTGAGCTGCTGCGACATGAAGATGCACTGGCCGTAGAGGAGCACATCCTTGCCGCCCCAGTAGGTATCGGCGCCGAATTTCTTGCCCTTGAGGAAATCGTCGAAATAGGTCTGCATCTGCGCGGGATTGAACGGATGGTCGCCGGTCGTGTCCTTCGGCGCTGGGAGATTTGGCAGGATGCCGTTGAAGGGGAAGCCAATCTGGAACTCCGTGCCCGCGGCGCATTTCATGGGCCCGCGCGGGGTGATGTATGAGAGGTCGTTAAACTTCATACCGACCGTGGTCTGATGGTAGTGGTGCGGAATCCAGCCCTGCACGATGTCGTGGTTGTTCCCCTTGAGCGCCTCGGTGGTGACTTTCCACGTGGTGTTCACGATGGCGCGGGTGGGGTCGTACTGCCAGGACATCTTCGTGTCGCGCGGAATCGCGAACGCGTATTGATAGTAATAGGCGAGGTCCTTCGGCGCGGGCAGGGGAGCGATGACGAGATATTGCTGCTTGCCGGAGAAGGTGACTTTGATCGCGCCGGCGTTGGCGGTGAACTGCGTGCCGTCCGGGGCGAAGATGCCGAACTGGCGGCCATTGAACGCCATGCCGAAGCAATCGCCGGTGGCAGGCGGCGTGGCGATGTTGTTGCCGTTTTTGTCGAAGTATGTGGTGGCGTCGGCTCCCTTGCCGCCTGAGGCGAGTGTGGGCTGCATGCCGTTAAATTCGAGCCAGGTGCAGGGCATGCCTTCGCCGAGGGTGACGTCCATGTATTTGTCATCCGTTCCCATGCGGAAGGAGATGAGCCAATCCGACCAATCCTTTACGCGCGCAGGGCCTGCGTCCATGCCGGTGACGACGAGTGGCGTTCCCAAGTCGGGGCCGGAGCCGTCGCCTTTGAATTGGGTGGGGAAGGCGATGCTCAACGCGTTTTTCGTGGTCGCGAGGTGCATTGGGTAGGACCAGAGGCCGCTATCACCCTTGAAGAGGAGGTTGCTCCAATATTTGTTGGTGGGGATCGGGCGGTCGTCCGCCTTGAGGAGGTTCAGCGGCGCGTCATTGTTTTTCGCGAGCTTGCCGCCCTCGGCGCCCGGCGGGGGATAGGCGGCGTAGGAGCCTTTGCCGATCGGGACGGGATCCTGCGCGAAGACAGACGTGGCAAAAAGCGCGGCAGTGAGCGCGGCGCACAAAGGCCGGGTGATTGGGGATGCGTGTTTTTTCATGGGATGGGGTGTTTTTCGAATGATGCGAATGATGGAATCTGGAGGGCGATGCAGCGCTGGAGGGCGCGAGGCTACGCCGGGGTGGAAATAATCACAGAAATACTATGCTGGAAGCCACTGGAATCTTACACGGAATCCCGGCGGTTTTCATGGTGAGGAAAGGGGATTTTATCGCGCACAATCAAAAGGAACGCAGGCGAAAGTGCAATGTTTTATTGACACTGCCGGGGGGCGTGAAGTGTGATTCTCCCTCGAATCCCCAGCCCCGAAAATCATGAAATTCCGATTTCCCTTCGTCTTCGCGCTTGTTTTAACAATTCTTCCTTTGAGCCACGGTTTCGCACAGCGCGAGGTCGTGGACCTCACCGACGGATGGAAGTTCACCAAGCAGGACGCCAAGCCCGATGCGGCCTACAAATCGTGGGAGAGCGTCACCGTGCCGCACACGTGGAATGCGAAGGACGGGCAGGAATACGACAAGAACAAAGAGAAGGGAAAGGGCTACTACCGCGGCCCGGCGTGGTATGCGAAGGACCTCGAGATCCCGGCAAAGTGGAAGGGGAAGCGCGTATTCATCCGGTTTGAGGCGGCATCGCTGGTTGCGGATGTTTATATAAACGGTAAACAGGTCGGCGAGCACCGGGGCGGGTTTGCGGCGTTTTGCTATGAGATCACGCCTTACCTTAAGCCCGGCGGGAAGAATGTGCTGCGGGTGAAGGTGGATAACACGCGGTTTGACGATATCGCGCCGCTCTCGGGGGATTTTACGGTTTTCGGCGGGTTGTATCGCCCGGTGCATTTGATTGTGACGGGTGAGGCTTGCATCACGCCGCTGGATTACGCGTCGCCGGGCGTTTTTCTAACCGGGAAAAACGTGACTGCCGACAAAGCTGAAGTCGAGGTGCTCACGGAAGTTTCCGGCGGCAAGGGTGATCTCACCACGCAGGTCGATCTGCTGGATGCCAATAAGAAAGTGGTGCAGACCGTTGAGGGAAAAGTGGGGGAGGGCGAGTCCACGACGCCGCCCGATTTCACCGCTTCGACTGTGACGTTGACGATTCCGCAGCCGCACCTCTGGAATGGCCGCAAGGATCCCTACCTCTATCAAGTGCATGTAAAGCTCTTGAGCGGTGGCAAAGTGATTGATGAAGTCGACCAGAATCTTGGGCTGCGCACCGCCGAGATAGTGCAGGACAAGGGATTTTTGCTCAACGGAGCGCCTTATGCGCTCCACGGGGTGAACCGCCACCAGGAGGTGAAGGACAAGGGCTGGGCGATCTCGAATGCCGACCATGACCGCGATTTTCAATTGATCTACGATCTCGGCGCCACGGTGGTGCGCCTGGCGCATTACCAGCAGAGCAATTACGTTCATGACATCTGCGACCACAACGGCATCGTGCTCTGGCAGGAAATTCCGCTCGTGAACCAAATTTATGGCGGGGATGCTTTTGCGAATAACGCGAAGCAGCAGCTCACCGAGATGATCAAGCAGGGTTACAACCATCCCTCGATCTGCATGTGGGGGCTTTACAATGAGATGGGGGCCAAGTGGATCGATGACCCGAAGAGCGTTCCCGCCGACGATTTGTTGAAGGATCTCCATACGCTGGCAAAGAAACTCGACTCGATGCGCATCATCGTCGCCGCTTCGCAAGTGGTCGAAAACATCCCGATGCATTACATCCCCGATTGGCAGGGTTACAATATCTATCCCGGCTGGTATGACGGGTGGGGGACTGTGCAGGATTTCGGCACGGTGGCCGACAAGGCGTTTAACGTCAATGGCGGCAAGATGGTCGCAATCAGCGAATACGGCGCGGGCGCGAACATCCACCAGCACGACGAGCATCCCATATCGGAAATGCAACAGCCGGTGCCGACGGGGCAGTTTCATCCCGAGGAGTGGCAGGATTACCTGCACGAAACGGCGTGGTCGCAATTCAAGGACAACCCGCACATCTGGGGGACGTTTGTCTGGGCGATGTTCGATTTCGCCGTGTCGGGCCGCAACGAAGGCGACCAGCCAGGCACGAATGACAAGGGACTCGTGACGCACGACCGCTCGGTGAAGAAGGATGCCTATTTCTTTTACCAAGCCAACTGGACTGACAAGCCGATGGTCTATATCGCTTCGCGCCGCATGACTCCGCGCAAGGAGGCAAACACTTATGTGAAAATCTACTCCAACTGCGACCAGGTCGATTTGATGGTGAACGGCCGGGGCCAGCCCGCGGTGAAGGGGAACGATGTCCACGTCTTCCTGTTTCCCGATGTGACCCTGAAGCCGGGTAACAATACCATTCAAGTCACCGGCCATTCCGGGCAGAAGAACGTGAGCGACAAGTGCGAGTGGGTGTTGGAGAAGTAGGCGGGAACAAGCTTTTCCCGATGAATTCCACTCCCAAGTCCGGCAGCAGTTATCGCTGGGTGATCTGCGGCCTGCTCTTTTTTGCAACCACGTTCAATTACCTGGACCGGCAGGTTATCAGTTACTTGAAGAGTTTCTTTTGCGCGCCAATCGACAAGGGCGGCTTTGGATGGACAAATACGGAGTACGCAAACCTGACTTCCTTTTTTACGGCGTTTTATGCCGGGATGACCATCATTGCCGGTTGGGTGATCGACAAGATCGGGACAAAAATCGGGCTCGCGCTTTCGCTCATCATCTGGTCGATCTTCGGGGTCGCCAACGCCTTTGTCGGCAGCCTTGTGCAAATGCACATCCTCGTGCGGAGCGCGTTTGCGATCGGCGAGGGGGGGAATTTCCCGGCATCCATCAAGACCGTGGCCGAATGGTTTCCAAAACGCGAGCGCGCACTAGCCACGGGTATTTTTAACAGCGGCTCCAATTTCGGGGCGATGGTGGCCGCGCTTTATATCCCATGGTGCAAGGACCATTACGGATGGAAGATGGCGTTCATCACGACCGGCGCGGCGGGGTTCATCTGGCTTATTTTCTGGTTCTGGCTTTACGAGATCCCAGCGCGGCAAAAACGGCTCTCCAAGGCCGAGTTTGACTATATCCATAGCGACAAGGATGACGTGAAAACCGAGGAAAAACCCGCGAAAGGGTCCGCTTTCGGCAAGTTGTTCTCATTGGAGGGGCGCATTCCGCGCGGCACGCTTTGGGGCACGGTGATTTTGATGGTCATCCTGACGTTGTTTATTTTCCTGATGTCCTCGCTGATCGTTTTTCCAAATTCCAAGGCCGATATCCTCTCGTTCCGGATTGCATGGCTGGCCTGCATGGCGTGGATATTCATCGCCGCCATGGTCAAGCGCCGGCATGACATGGGCAGCGGCGCGCCGATTCTCGCCTTGGGATTCTCCGAGGGCGCTCCCGGCGCGAATGAATATGGCGGCATTCCAACACCCGGCGTGCTGGGGCACCGCCAGACGTGGGCGTTTTTCTGGGGGAAATTTCTCACCGACGGCA
>DASZPK010000028.1:0-5531 GCA_035550335.1 Chthoniobacteraceae bacterium
ATCACGCTGGATGACAAGCGGAAGATCGAAATTCCCGTCCTCATCGCCCCCGGCCACGCCGAGCAATCGGTCACCCTCCCGCTTGGTTATGGCCGCAACGTCGGCCAGCTCTCGCCGGGCACTGGCGTGAACGTCTATCCGTTCCGCACCTCGGCCGCGCCCTATTACACGATCGTCGAGAAATCGAAGATCAAGCCGACCGGCCGCACCTACCGGCTCGCGATCACGCAGGACCACCACAGCATGGAAGGCCGTGCTTTCGTGCGCGAGGCCACGCTCGAGAAGTACAATGAGCAGCCCGATTTCGCGCAAAAGATGTGGATGGACGCGGAGATCAAGCGCGACGACAAAGGCAACCCGGAACTCACGAGCATTTACCGCCACCCGAAGGAATTGCTCGCTGATGTCAACCAGTGGGGCATGGTCGTCGACCTCAACACCTGCACCGGTTGCAACGCCTGCATGATCGCCTGCCAGGCCGAGAACAACGTTCCCATCGTCGGCAAGGAGCAGGTCAGCAACGGCCGCTCGATGCACTGGATTCGCAACGACCGCTATTTCGCCAGCGTGGACGAATCGGACGACGACCCGGAGATACTTTTCCAGCCCCTGATGTGCCAGCAGTGCGAGAACGCACCCTGCGAAACGGTCTGCCCGGTGAACGCCACCACCCACAGCCAGGACGGCCTCAACGTGATGGTTTACAACCGTTGCATCGGCACCCGCTATTGCGCGAACAACTGCCCGTTCAAGGTGCGCCGCTTCAATTTCTTTGATTACCAGCAGCGTCCCATCACGCCGGTGAAGGTGCCCGTTCTCGGCGAAGTCGGCGGCCTCAAGCTCGGCCCGTTCACCGAGAAGGGCTCGCCCGACACGCTCAAGATGCAGAAAAATCCGAACGTCACGGTGCGCATGCGTGGCGTCATGGAGAAATGCACCTTCTGCGTCCAGCGCATCGAGGAGGCGCGCATCGCGCAGCACGTCAAGGCGGGCGGCACCGACAAGGTCGCCATCGAGCCCGATACGTTCCAGACGGCGTGCCAGCAGGTGTGCTCCGCGGAAGCCATTACCTTCGGCGACATCAAGAATTCGAATAGCAAGGTTTCCCAACTCAAGGAGCAGCAGCGCAATTACCGCTTGCTCGAGTTTTTGAACGTCAACACGCGGGTCAGTTACCTCGCGCGCTTGCGCAATCCCAACATGGGGATGCCCGATGCGGCCACCAAGGACGGAGCTTTCGAGAAGGAACAAATGCATCCCGACGAGGAACCAAGCCAGGGCGACGCCACCGGCAATGGAGGAGATAAATAATGTCCAGCACGCCGACATCTGAACAAATCGCCGAGGTAACAAGAATCCCGCTGGTTACAAACCAGCGGTCGATGGCTTGGGTCACCGACCGCGTTTCCGCCGTGGCGGAGGAAAGAACGCCGTTCTGGTGGTGGGTCTCGTTTCTCATCACGTCGCCGATCGCTGCCTTCGGTCTGTTTTGCATCGCCTACCAGATTTCCACGGGCGTCGGTGTGTGGGGGGAAAACACCACGGTCGGCTGGGCGTGGGACATCACCAACTTCGTGTTCTGGATCGGCATCGGCCACGCCGGCACGCTGATCTCGGCGATCTTGTTCCTTACCCGCCAGAAATGGCGCACGTCGATCAACCGCTCGGCGGAAGCGATGACGCTCTTCGCGGTGGTTTGCGCCGCGATTTTCCCGGGCATCCACATCGGCCGCGTCTGGATGGCGTGGTTCCTCGCCCCGGTGCCGAACTCGATGGGCATCTGGCCGAACTTCCGCAGCCCGCTGCTCTGGGACGTGTTCGCGGTCTCCACTTACTTCACGGTTTCCGTGCTGTTCTGGTACACCGGCCTCGTGCCCGACCTCGGCACGCTGCGCGACCGCGCGACCTCGCGCATCAAAAAATTCCTTTACGGCGTCTTTGCCCTCGGCTGGCGCGGCAGCAACCGCCACTGGCGTCATTATGAAATGGCCTACCTGATCCTGGCCGGCATTTCCACCCCGCTGGTGCTCTCGGTGCACTCGACGGTGTCGTTCGACTTCGCTACGTCGGTCATTCCCGGCTGGCACACCACCATCTTCCCGCCCTACTTCGTCGCAGGAGCCATCTTCGGCGGTTTCGCCATGGTGCTCACGATCCTGCTCCCGGCGCGGTTGCTCTACCCGCAGTTGGAGGACCTGATCACGCGCCAGCACGTGGACAAAATGGCGAAGATCATCCTGCTCACCGGCACGATCGTGGGCTACGCGTATTGCATGGAATTTTTCATCGCCTACTACGGCTCGAACGAATACGAAAGGACGCTCTTCATCAACCGCTACTTCGGCCCCTATTGGTGGTCGGGTTGGGCCATGTTCTCCTGCAACGTCTTTTCGCCGCAGATATTCTGGTCCAAGAGAATGCGCCACAACCTCATCGCGGTTTTCATCGTGAGCATGTTCGTGAACGCCGGCATGTGGTATGAGCGTTTCTCGATCATCGCGCTCGCGCTCGCGCAGGATTTCCTGCCTTCCTCCTGGCGCTACTATCATCCTTCCTGGGTCGAAATCGGGACGTTCGTTGGAACGTTCGGCATCTTCCTCTCGCTCTTCCTGCTCTTCATGCGCTTCCTGCCCATGATCGCGATGTCGGAGGTCAAGATCGTCCTGCCCGAGGCGGACCCGCACCATGAACCCCATCCCCATGCCACGGAGGAGCATCACTAATGGCTGAGAAACCTCCAAAAGTTTACGGATTGGGCGCGGAATTCCCGAGCGCGTCCGCCCTCTACCACGCGGCGGAAAAAGTGCGCGACAAAGGCTTCAAGCGCTGGGACACCCATTCGCCCTTCCCGATCCACGGGATGGAGCACGCAATGGGCCTCGGCAAATCGTGGCTGAGCATCTGGGTATTTCTCGGCGGCTTGACCGGTTTCACCACCGCGGTGCTGCTGGAATATTACGCGACGTGGATCGATTACCCGCTCATTGTGCACGGCAAGCCTTACAACTGGGCGACGGTGCCGCCGTTGTTCCCGATCATGTTTGAGCTGACGGTGCTTTTCTCGGCGTTCGCCACGGTGTTTGCGCTCCTAGGGATGAACCTGCTGCCGATGTGGTATCACCCGGTTTTCAACTGGGACCGCTTCGCGAAGGTGACCGACAACGGATTTTTCCTCGTGATCGAGGCTGCCGACCCGCAATTTTCCGAAGGGGGCACGAGGCAATTTTTGGAGGAACTCGGAGGGGCGCACGTCACGCTGATCCACGACTAAGCCATGTTACGCTACTTTTTCATCTCCTTTTTCCTCGCGGTGGTTGCCACGATTGCGATCTTCGGGTTCCAAGGCCAGCATTTCAAGGACCCGCCAATCCAGATCTTCCCCGACATGAAGGCGCAGCCCAAATATGTCGCGCAGCATGAAAGCGATTTCTTTGCCGATGGGCGCGACGAGCGGCCGATCGTGCCGGGGACGGTGCCGATTGGTTACATCATGCCCAAGACGAACGGGCATTCCGGGGAGTATGCCTCGACCACGGCCAGCAACAGCCCCATCGCCACCGGTGAAAACGGCTTCTCCGATTCGACCTCGTATTTCGATACCGGGAAGATCGGCGACAGCTACGGCGACGGCCTGCCCGACGAAGTGAAGAAGGACATCCCGGCCCTGCTCGCGCGCGGACAACAGCGTTTTAACATCAATTGCGCGGTCTGCCACGGCGCGGTCGGAATGGGCAATGGCATCGTGACTCAATTCGGCCTCGTGGGCCCTGCGAACTTCCAGCAGGCGCAATATCGCACCATGCCCGACGGCCAGATTTTCAACACCATCACCTTCGGCAAGGGGAAGATGGGCGCCTACGGGCCGAACATCGCCGTCGAGGACCGCTGGGCGATCGTGGCCTACATCCGCGCCCTCCAGCGTTCCCAGAACGCCACCCAGGCCGATGCGGCCGGCGTAAATCTTGACCAGCAAACTCCCGCGAAACCATGAGCGATTCGACCCACGTAACCACAGCGCCAAAGGCTGAGTATTTCGACCAGCGCCACGCCGGGAACCTCCCGCTCTGGCTGCCGGTCGCCGGCATCGCCGCGCTCGTCATCAGCATCGTGTGGGGATTTTTCAGTCCCGTGCAGTTCGCCTATTCGTGGCTGTTCGCCTTTTTCTATTGCTTCACCCTCGTGGTCGGCTGCCTCTTCTGGGTGCTCGTGCACCACGCGACAGACGCCGAATGGTCGGTCGTCGTGCGGCGCATCCTCGAAAACATGGCATGGCTCATTCCCGTGCTGGCGCTGTTTTTCATCCCGGTGGCGCTCTGCCATTCCACGCTCTATCAATGGTGGAATATGCACCCGGGCGTCTCCGAGGCGCTCGATAAGAAGCGCGGCTATTTGAACCACACCTTCTTCTGGGTGCGCGTGGTGTTTTACTTCGGCATCCTGTCGTTGCTGGCCTGGCGCATGCGGGCCAACTCGGTGCAGCAGGACACGGATGGCCATCCGATCCACACGATCCGCAACCGCCGCTGGGCGTTCTTCGGCCTGCTGATGTTTGCGATTTCCGTCACGTTTGCCGCGGTCGACTGGCTCATGGCGCTGGATTACCGCTGGTTCTCCACGATGTGGGGCGTCTATATTTTTGCCGGCACCGGCCAGAGCGGGATGTGCCTGCTCGTGCTGCTCGTCACCGCGCTGAAAAAGAAAGGCTACCTGTCCTACGTGAACATGGAGCATTACCACATCATGGGCAAACTGATGCTGGCCTTCTGCATTTTCTGGGCCTACATCGGCTTCGGCCAGTACATGCTCTATTGGTACGCGAACATCCCGGAAGAGACCTCCTACTTCATCCGGCGCAACGTCGGCTCCTGGTGCTATGTGAGCACGGCCCTCGTGTTCCTGCGGTTCTTCTCGCCGTTCCCGCTGCTGCTCCAGCAGACGCTGAAAAAGAAACCGCACATCATTTGCATGCTGGCGGGCTGGCTGTTGTTCATGCAACTCGTGGATATTTACGTGGTAGTGATGCCGATGCTCCACAAGGATGGCTTCGCGCCCCATTTCCTCGACTTCTTCTGCCTCGTGGCCATCGCGGCGCCGATCGCTTACCTGTTCATCAGGAGCCTCAGCAAGGCGAGCCTGTTTCCCGTGCGCGACCCGCGGCTGGACCTTTCACTGAAATTGAAGAACTAACATGACCAGCGAACTCAAAAAAGTATCGGCAGGCGGCAAATGGCTCTGGAGCATTTGCCTGTTCCTGGCGTTCGCGTTTCTCCTTTTGATCTTCGGGCTTGCCGGGTCGATCTGGCATCATATCGCGCCCGGGGACAAGGACCTTGACCAAAAGCGCGCGGATAACCGCATTACGAAGCGCGAGGCGCTGGACAAGGACAACGAGCAAAAACTCACCACCTACGCATGGGTGAACAAGGACAAGGGCATCGTGCAAATCCCCATCGACCGCGCGATGCAATTGGTCGCCACGGAACTCGCCACCAAGAAAGCGGGACCCTCCGCCGTGAAAGTGGAGGAGCATT